>JAFGSM010000244.1 GCA_016934595.1 bacterium
AAGGTTTTTTGGAGCTTCCAAACGCAATAGCATCCCATGATACCATTAGCCGAGTTTTCTCTCTATTATCTCCAGAGGCATTTGGCCAAAACATTGAAGAGAGGAACTGTAACAAAAAGATTAAGAGCTGGTTGGGATAATGATTACCTGCTTAGAGTGCTTGGTGTATGAAATTTTCATGCGATTGCCCTGGCTTTGCCTTGACATGATACGGCACAAAATCTTATTATTTGTCTATGATGAAAGAGGATTTGAAGCATATCCTTGAAGATGTAAAATCAGGGGTAAAATCTGTGTTTGAGGCCATCGAGGAACTACGTTACCTGCATTATGAAGATATCAAAGACGCCAGGGTAGACCACCACCGAAGCCTCAGGACTGGCATTCCCGAAGCTATATTCTGCGAGGGGAAAAGCATGGATCAGGTAATGTCCATAGCCCGAAATATCCTCGAGCGGGGGGGGAATTTACTGGCAACGCGTGTCAGCAACGGTCTATTTGATGCATTAAAGACAATCGACAGGAGAATGGTATATCATCCCATTGCCAGAATGGTCACCCTCATACAAAGGCCGAATCCTGAAACCAAAGGATTGATTATGATAATCACGGCTGGAACATCTGATATCCCAATAGCAGAGGAGGCAAAGACAACATGCAACGCTCTAGGCAGCAGGGTTGAAACCCTTTATGATGTTGGGGTAGCCGGTATACACCGTCTTCTGGAAGAGGGGCGCAGGCTTTTTAATGCAAGGGTGATATGCGTTGTGGCAGGCATGGAAGGCGCCCTTGCAAGTATTGTCGGAGGGATAACCGACCGTCCGATCATTGCCGTGCCAACCAGCATAGGTTACGGGGCAAATCTTCAAGGCTTGTCAGCCCTCCTCACTATGATAAATTCCTGTTCTCCTGGCATAGCAGTGGTAAATATAGACAATGGATTCGGGGCAGGCTGCATCGCCCATAAGATCAATATCATTGGCGAGGCAAAGGATCAGGATAAGAAATAATGAAAATTGTTTTCGCTGATTGTTTTTCAGGGGTAAGCGGGGACATGCTCCTCGGAGCGCTTATCGGCATTGGAGCCGACAAGGAATTCTTATATTCTGAACTTTCCTCCATGCAGTTGGATCCTTTTTCACTCGAGGTAAAAGGTATCAAAAAGGGGGCGATGCAGTGCACGCAGTGCAGGGTAATAACACAGTCACTCCAAAATAGCACAAGGGGGATAAATGATATCCAAAAAATAATAGAAAAAAGCCCTCTGAAACAGGCCATAAAGGACCGGGCATTAAAGATCTTTCAAGATCTGGCGTATGTTGAGGCAAAGATACATGATATTCCTGTTTCTAAAATACATTTCCATGAGATCGGGGCCACTGACTCGCTGGTTGACGTCCTTGGTGTATTGATAGCATGCGACTATCTGGGAATAGAGGCAATTTATTCATCCCCTCTTTGCCTGGGCCGGGGGATTATAAATACCCTGCACGGACCTATCCCTGCACCTGCCCCTGCAACACTTGCAATACTGGAAAACGTTCCTGTGATTCATACCGGGATTGAGGCTGAACTGGTTACCCCTACAGGGGCGGCTCTTATAAAACACCTTTCAAAGAGATTCGGACTACCCCCTCAAATGACGATAAGGAAAATTGGCTATGGAGCAGGGCAAAGAGACCTCCCGGACAGGCCGAATTGCCTGAGGCTTATATTGGGTGAATCGGACGAAACATTCAATGAAGAAATAATACAGACGATAGAATGTGATATAGATGATATGAATCCTGAATCCTATCCTTATATAATGGAAAGCCTGTTTGAGGCAGGGGCACTTGATGTCTCTCTTTCCCAGATAATCATGAAAAAGGGCAGGCCTGGCATAAGGATATGCGTATTGTCAAAAATCGATTCCGTCAAAAGGCTTGCCGATGTTATGTTGACCGAAACTACAACTATTGGGGTCAGGATCAATCAGGTACGCAGATACAAAGCGTCAAGAGAGGTAAAGACCATCCGGACGCAATACGGCCCTGTAAGGTTTAAATACGCATGGGCAGGCGACAAACCTGTGAATTTGGCACCTGAATATGAAGATTATTCGAAAATTGCCCGAAAATATAATAGGCCATTAAAATGCATATATCAGGATATTATGGACGAGGTATCTAAGAAAATCGGAAATGGAAATATTGTTGACAAACAAAAGATGTGATAATATCTGGGTTTTATTTTATTGAGGATATAATTTTAAAAATAAAAGGTTAGGAGATAAATTATATGCCAGAACTGCGAAAAGACCCGATCATAGGACGATGGGTTATAATTGCTACGGAGAGGGCAAAAAGGCCCTCTGATTTTGGGGCCGACCAGGAGATAAAAAAGCCTGGATTTTGTCCCTTTTGTTACGGCAATGAAGACAAAACCCCACCTGAGATATTCGCTTTACGCAATAATGGGACTTCGCCCGACACGCCAGGATGGTCTGTGCGTGTTGTGCCTAACAAATTCCCTGCCCTCGAAATCGAAGGAGACTTAAACAAGCGCGGGGAGGGGTTATACGACAGAATGAATGGGATCGGCGCACATGAAGTAATTATAGAGACGCCAAACCATAACGCATCAATCGCAGATCTTTCGGAAGACGAGATAACAAACGTAATTAAGGCATTTAAAAGCAGGATACTGGATCTTAAACAGGATCATAGATTCAAGTATATGCTTATATTCAAAAACCACGGCAGCGCTGCAGGCGCTTCTCTGGATCATACTCACTCCCAGCTTATCGCGTTGCCTATTGTTCCCAAAAGGGTGGCTGAGGAGATAAACGGATCAAAGACATATTACCTGTACAGGGAAAGGTGCATATTCTGTGATATTATCCGCCAGGAGATATCAGCCGGCATCAGAGTAATCGCCGAGAACTCTCATTTTATATGCATAGCCCCGTTCACTTCCAGATTTCCATTTGAGTCATGGGTGTTGCCCAAGACCCATGATGTATATTTTGAAGACATCAATCCTGAAGAATCTTATAACCTTGCCAAGATCATGAAGGATATATTAACCAGGATAAAGGTTGTCTTGAATGATCCGCCTTACAATTTTCTTATTCACTCCTCCCCATTCTATGAAAAGGATATAAGCTTCTATCACTGGCATATAGAGATTATTCCTAAACTCACAAAGGTAGCAGGTTTTGAGTGGGGAACGGGTTTCTATATCAATCCAACTCCGCCAGAAGAGGCATGTAAGTTCCTCAGAGAAGCCAAAATCTAGGGTTATTAAAATATCATTGACTTCCTCATCTGCCTTGGATACTTTCGCATATCTAGGTGGTAAACCCTCATGCCGCTTTGCGGCGCAGCGAAGCATGAAAATAAACAACGAGGTTTATTTTCGAGACAAACGCCCATGGCCTTTCAGGCCGCCACGAACTATGAAAATAGAATCTATTTTCGAGACAAACGCTCATGGCCCTTCGGGCCGCCACGAATCATGAAAATAAACAACGAAGTCTATTTTCGAGACAAAGCATTGTAAAACCATCATGGCCAAACACACGTTGGTGGCCATCCTGATGAATGAACATGTATTTTTCAACTTAAAAAATGTTTCATGTGCAGCATATATTGTTAAATGGTTGCGCAACGTTAATAATATAATCTTTTAGTTTTGGCAGGGGTTTTTCATTTTTCTTTGTTAGAATAATAATTATAAGAGATAAAATATAATTAAATCTATTGGCATCTAATATGCTTTTTAATAATAACAAGAAAAGAGATT
>JAFGSM010000245.1 GCA_016934595.1 bacterium
TAGGATATATCAGTGCCACTGTGTATGGAGACTGGCTGTTGTATAACATGACCTGTTCAATATATCTGGAGTTGTTGATTATGGCCTCCTCTATACCCTCAGGACTATATTTCTTTCCGTCATCTCCTATAAGCAGGCTTTTTTTGCGGCCCAGTACAACCAGAAAGCCATCCTCATCAATATAGCCCAGATCGCCTGTATAAAGCCATCCGTTTTGGAGCGCCTTTTGGGTTGCCTGCTCATTCTTCCAATAGCCTTTCATTATATTCCCGCCTTTTACGGTGATCTGTCCTGTTTCCACCTGCGGCAGATCCTGGCCATTATCATCGATAATGCGCAGTTCCAGGTCAGGCAAGGGTTTGCCTGATGTGCCGAGTTTGTGCGATTCAGGTGTGTTAGCTGATATAACAGGAGATGCCTCGGTCAGTCCATATCCCTGATAAATGGGTATGCCAAGCGCATAAAAAAACCTCTGCATTTCGCAATCAAGCACTGCCGCTCCCCCAATAAAATAATTAAGCCGCCCTCCAAAACTGCTGCGTATCCTGCTGAATAAAACCTTTTCATAAAAGAACACCAGCGGCTTTAAGATTTTCCTTGCCCCCCTCCCCTTATTAATGCCAAGGCCGTTATATTTATAAGCAGTTTTTAGGGCCATCCGAAAAAGCCTTTCAGGCCACTTGCCTTTTTGACGAATACCCCGCTCTATCCCTTTTCGAAAATTTTGAGAAAGCGCAGGTACACTGTATATAATGTGAGGCTGGATCTCTTTGATGTTGACAGGGATATTCCTGATGGTCTCCAGATGTGTCTTTCCCCATTCTATGGCTGCAATGCTTGCCCCTTTTGCCATGAAAGAGTATATGCCTGCCGTATGTCCGAAGGAATGGTCCCATGGGAGTATCATCAGGGTTATCCAGTCTTGAGGGATATGCACCATATTGCACGCCTGTTCCACATTGGCTGTGTAATTTCGATGAGTCAGCATAACGCCCTTTGGATCGGATATTGTGCCTGAGGTATAACATATATTGGCAAGATCAGATTCCTGTATAGACTGCCAGAGCGAATCAAATTCTTTTTCATGCGCTTCGATATATTTCCTTCCCAATTCCTGGAGATCTTTAAGGGTCGTCTCATCTGAGTCCTGCGGTTCTCCGTCAAACAAAAAAATCTTCTCTAAATCAGGAAGATCGCGTTTTATCTTAAAAATTTTGGCAGCTTGGGATCCGGAAACAAAACAGAAACGGCACTCTGAGTGGGAAAGACGGAACTTCAACTCTTCATATTCCTCAAGTTTTACAGAAAAAGGGACATTAGTAGCGCCCGCATAAAGGATGCCTAACTCTGTGACAATCCAGTCACACCTGCCCTCAGACAAAAGGGCGCAGCGGTCGCCTTTTTTTATGCCAATGGCCATGAGCCCTGCAGCCGTCAAACTGACAAGCTCCCTAACATCCCTGAAACTGAAGGACATGTATCCGCCGTTTTGTTTTTCCCATATATACGGCCTGTCAGCATATTTTGCCACGCTGTCTTCGAATAGTCTGGGAATAGTCCGCTGTAACACAGCTTACCCCTCCGCAAATGTTTTATACAAAGCGCAAAAATAATTTAAACTTTACGAGACCATCAAGTTTCACAAATTGCGATTCTGTCTATTTTTCCCCTTTATAACCCGGGTCTAATCTGTTGACGATATCCAGCTTTCTCCATCCGGTTTTGTTTTCGGAAGGGATAGAGGCATCATCGCTATCACTAAGAAAATAATTGCCTTTTCCGTCAGTATATGCGCTTGTGTATGACGGCAGATATCTAACCTCATTCGTCTCAGGATCACGGGTCTCGATCTGACTGGTTAGAAATTTATATCCTTCGTGCATTATATCGCTATTAGTCTGTGCCCGGTTTCTCTGTATCTCCTGATCTATCTGATTCATCTGCCTGATAATTTCATTGTATTTTTGTCCGCGTTCTCTCTGTGCCGCTGAAGCCCGTTTTACCCATTGCGGGTCGAGCGTAAAGGAACGGATAGAGGTTTCCATGATCCTTTCGTCTTCAGCCCAGCGTGATTTTGGGGCAACTAGCCCCCATGTTCCAACCGTGCTCCATAGTATATCCTGTATATTATATATGATCGTGTAAATCCTTCCATACATAGGTGTTCCGTTTATAGTGCATTCAAAATTCACATATCCGGAATAGTGATGGGATATATTTTGGGGTATCCATTGCTTTAACTCGGGGGCAGGTTGAGCACGGCCCAAAATACGGGGATTTTGGAATTCATTGGCTGCAAAGTGGACAAAAACAATGTTTCTTACATAATCCTCTATATTCATGTATGGATAAAGCCACACACCATTTAAGACTTCCCCCTGTCTTTTTTGAAGGATTCCCATAGATGATTGGGCAACTATTGCCGGATCCTGAAAATAGAAACGGGGGTACCATCCGAAGAAAGAATTTCCATCAGGACTGGTCACACGGAACCTGATATTATTTTCCACCAAATCGACAACATTCCACTCCACACCGCTTGGTATCATACCGCCTTCAGCCTTCCACCCTTTAGGAATAAATATGGTAAATGCCCCTTGTTGTTGCTCCCTGTAAGTGGACAGAAAAATACCTTTTTGATTCTTGGAAGGTTTTTTTTTATCAGATGTTATATCATGCTCATAATCCCTATAATCGCCGGAACCTTGATTATTACCTTGTCTTTGATCCTTAGGTACTTGATTGTCATTACACGACGCATTAAAAGAAATAATGAAAATAAAAAATAACACGAATGTAAAATAATATTTCCCTTTCACAAGACCCTCCTATAATCCGTTATCAGATTCATCCGCCATATATTATTGAGCATAATAATTTGACTGTAATAATGGGATATCAAAACAGGTAACTGCTCAACATGTTATGGAAACCAGGCTTCTATAGATTTTCAGAAATTAAATTACACAATCTTTGCTATCTAACCTTTTGTAATTTCTGATTAATGCAAGAGGATTTTTTGCAATTATTTATCTCTCTACTTTTGCACTTTTTTAAAATAAGCTATATTTTTCAATAAGATATTCGATCAAGCAAAACAACATGATTTATCAATGTTTTCA
>JAFGSM010000246.1 GCA_016934595.1 bacterium
TATAGAAACTTATAATATCATCTATTCCATTGTTGATGATCAATATTTCGAATTTCCCTTTTGACCCTTCAGCGGCCTTTTCTGCCCACCAACCAGCCGCTTCAAGTATGCTTTGTTCCTGGAAAGACCTGTCTGTCATTGTTGAGCTGCTGCAATCAAGAAGCATGACAAGATTTATTGCCTTTTTCCCTCTTAAAGGCGAAGGAAATTGATCACATCCTATGATAAAAATAATAAGCGAAAGCGACATGAAAATCAGGATTGATTGAAAGGCAATATTTTGAATTCTTGACATGTTTCTCTCCCCTTTTTTGATCTTATTAATAAATCATCAGATATTGGCTCTGTTGATAAGTCATGCGTTTTCCTGGCACGAAGGAGATATTCCTCCCTGTATATAGCCAGTTTTGCTTCAATCTCCTTTAGAGATATATATTCTGATTTGTTTTCTATGACCCTTTTTCCTTCTGTCTCGTTGAATTTTTTCCCAAGCATCGCCATTCTTCCCTGAAGGTCTTTTTTTTCCCTTTCGATCTGCTTTAGTTCTATTTGATTCTTTATAATCAAGGGTTGGAACTTTCTTTCGTTTTCAAATAAGCTATCAAGTTTTGATTGTGCCTTACTAAGTCTTTGGCAAAAATAGGCTTGACAAATTGAAAGGCCGCTTGTTAATAAAAAAAATAGGATTAGAAGGGCTACCTTAGTTCCATCACCTGCTGGCATTCTTGAGGCGGTTTTGAAATAGCCGATCCCTATTCCAAAGATAATAATTATGAATAAACAAATTGTAAATATGACCCACTTTTTATGCTTATAAGATTCCAAAAGCCCGAAGGCCACCCAAGTTGAAATTAAATTGATCCCAAGTGCTGTAAGAAAGGTATGAAGAAAATTCTGATCAAAAAAATCCTGGCAAAAAATGACCCACATGATAAGCTCAATACCAAATGACAATACCAATAAAAACAGATAGTACCTCTTCTCTCTTGTGAAGGGCTCAGGAGCAGAATTCTCTTTTTTTGCCACGTCGACTGAATCCTTATACTCAGTGATGTTCTCTTCAAGTTCACGTCTTCTTCGGTCAAGCTGTCCAATTTCCATATTAATTTCAGTATGCTTTTGCTGAATTTTTTGAATATTGTATGTGTGGGGAAATGTTTCTTGCGCTGTATCTTTCTCTATCTCTTTTATCTCAGTGGTACCATCCTCATTAACCGCAATCTTATTATCATTGAAATATTTATTCTTGCTTAATTGCTTCAATTCTGATTCAATGAATTCCCGGACATTCATAATTCCAACCTTACGCCATGCTGATAAATAAGCACGAATTCTTGTAATCATGATTTCTCCTGAACTTTATAAATTGTTTTTTAAAAAAATCGCTTTTAATAATATTAATCAGTAACTGCTCAATATCCTGTGGAAATAGTAACTTATTGCTATTTAGAGACATGGTTTCCATAGCATATTGAGCAGTTACATTAATCAATAATCACTTTTCCAAACTCTGTGTTATTAGTCCGTATAATTCCTAAAATGGTGACAACTTCTTTTTGATGGTTTCGTAAAAAGTCGATTTTGCCTTATTTTGTCATTCCGTGCTTGACACGGAATCCAGTTTTTTAAAGTAGTTCTGGACTCCGTCTTTAGCCGGAGTGACAGGTTTGGCGACTTTTTACGAGACCATCAGTTCTTTAAAATCATAGATTTTTATATCGAAAATAAACCTTTTTGTTTGTTTTCATACTTCGTGGCGCAGCAAAGCGTCATGAGGGTTTGTCTGGAAAATAGGATCTATTTTCATGATTCGTGGCGACCTGAAAGGCCATGGGTGTTTACCATGAAAATATATTGTTCATTCACTGGGGTGGCCAATGCATGTCTGACCATGAGTGTTTAATAATCAAAGCCCGTATTTGAGGATATCTCTTACCCTGCTATGATCTCCGCGATCCATGTTTTTTCTTATCTCATCAAATGCCCCATCTCCAAGCTGCCAGTCAAGCCCCCTTCGCAGGGATGACGCATCTCCTTTAAAATATGCCTCACGCAGCGGTTTATCACCCACCCTGGCAGCGATCATATCCACTACCCTTTTTTCTTCTATGTAGCATTTGGCATCGTCCTTAAATTCGATCTTGTCTATCTCTTTGGTGAAGTACTGTGTGATCCCTTCACAAAGCCTATCCCCAAGCACTAACCTCGCTTTTTTGTCCTCATACATATGTAGACCTTCATGGACAGTAATCTCATATTGATCCCTTACCTCCTTGTTGATATAAATCTTTTCATTTTTAGGGTCTTTATAACCTATTACCTGTTCAATATCCTCTTTTGAAGCGTCAGGATTTTTTTCAAAATATTCCTCCTCAAAATCATCTTTATTCTGATATTCAGCCCTTTCAGAAAGTTTTATGTTATGCCTTTCCACCGGTATCGAGTCACCATACTGTCTCAATATCTCTTTATTGGCATCTTCGCACAATATACGTTTTATCTCCTTTTCTTCAGACTGTTGTTCAGCTTCTTTAATCCCCGCTGTTTCTTTTAACTCATCAAGCTCAATCCTGTTCATATTCACCTCTGGTTCCAAACGGGAGTGTTTTGCCCAGATGCCTTCTCAATATTCCCTCTGTAACTTCTTCGCCACCCAACCTGTGATGTTTATAGTTTGGCATCCTTACCATTACAGGCAAATCCATTCCTTTTGAAAATACAAGCGCCTGGCCTGTTTCAAGCGAAGCGACAACCTCCTCTTCTTCCTCTTTTATATTCATGGCATCACCCATCGCACGGGCCTCAATCCTTGATGGGATTCGAAGGAGGATTTTGGTTAATGTATTTTTGCGGGCATCAGGTGAGAGCTTGCTCACTATCTGCTCGGCAAGCCATATACCCTCCCCATAGGCCCTTATCTCGGAAAGGAGATTGCAGAATGTCTCAACCGCCCTTCCTCTAAAATTTGCTATCTCGCTTGCCTGTGTATCTAAAGGCACATCTCTCAAAAGCCGATGAGCCTCTTCTATCAAGGTGACGTGCTTCAGCCCACAGCCGCCGCTACTCATCTTTGTCCTTCTGTATTCATAGAGCCTTGTTAGAATGAGACCGATCAGAAATGCCTTCTCTTCATCATCACCCAGTGATTCAAGCTCCAAAATAGTCGGCCTTTCCAGCAGTTGGCGGATATCAGTTGATGATTGGGTATAGAGCATCTTTCCCTTCGCCCCGACCAAAAGATTATTAATCCTTGTCTGCAAGGCGGCAATCAGGTCTGACCTGATCCTCGCCTCATACCCTTTCTCTGAAACCACTTTTTCTATCATCAAAAAAAGATTCTTCAAGGTTGGGAAGGAATCAGGATTTAGGCCATTTTTATTGATATTGGCGACAAGATCCCAACCTTTATCTTCATAGATTCTGATTATGCTTTCTTCAAGGATATATGGCATAGGCGAATACATGCTGAATGCCGCATTGAAGACACTTTTTAAATAATCGATATGGGTTTGCACCAGGGAGCCATCCTGAACCTCAAAGGGATTCAACCTAAATGGAGATGTTCTCTCATCACCAAGGGTATAAATTTGAAGGGCATCAAACCCATCTGAATTAAGCAAACCCCTGTATTCATGCTTTGCAGGCTCTATGACCAAAAAAGGGATCCCATGCTCCCTCCATAGTTGATCGAGCAGGAACATCATAGAGTTGGTCTTCCCGCTTCCAGTAGCTCCGGCTACCAGAAGGTGGGATGCGAAATCATCCTTGTCAATCTCCAGCCAGTAACCAAGACCCCTGTCATTATCAAGCACCTCTCCGACAGCGATTGCCCCGTCTTTTTTTACATCTCTTACATCTACATCGAATTGCTTGTGGATTTTTAAAGCAAAACCAGGCATCTCCTCCAAAGGAAATTCGATCAAAGTTGATAGCTCCTTTGAATTAAGCATTGTGGCTGACGATTTCGAAGATTCATTTTTAAACTTGCAGACGTGCGTCCTGACTGGCTGTGGCAGAGAATCTTTCCCCTGATATATTGATTCAAGAAGTATTAATGCCCTTTGTAAGGAGCGCTGCGAAGTCGTGAGAACATAATTTTTGACTGCCCACATGCCAAGGGAAAGCCCCAGTTTTAGCCTTGCAAAGGATATCTGGCAAAGTTCAACATAAGTCTTTGCCAAACAATCATCCTCTTGAATAGTGCCTCTGGTAAGAAAGGATTGAGATACCCTTGTGATCTCTTGACCGATCTGCCAAAAGGCTGTTTGTGAATCCTTGTGAGCGATTGGTTGAGCAACAAGCATATATATCCAGGTCTCCCCATACATACCCTTAATAAATCTCGCAATTTGAGGGATTTTTTTATCCTCCTTTTCTGAAAAAGCACAGGTCGGTATGCCAGTCATGGTTCCAGCGAAATTCATCTTTGAAATATGATCATTGATTTCTTGAAAGCCCTCTGTCTCATCCAAAGAGATACCTGGAAATGCAGCAAAAAGTATCTTTGACAATTCTTGTCCCTTACAGCCAAGAAAGAGAGAAACCTTTTTGGGAATGCCTATTAGCAAAAAGAGTATGGGAAGACCTTTGGAATGGCATCCGGTAAACATCTTCTCCATTATAGATTGATTAAGGCTGCCATCTTCTTTTTCTGGTCTTCCTATTGCAGTTACATGATGGATAGTAAAATCATTTAAATAAGGAAAAGGGGGCTCCTGTTCTATAGATCCCGCAGCAAGATCCTGCCGCTGAAGCCTGTAGATAGTGTCTATCAGCCCAGAATTTTTATGCGCCAAATTTATATCTGCCATTTTATTCCTTCTTCATTTATAATCAAAAATTTGGAAATTCGATAGTCAGGATAGTTTTAAGAGCCCTGTTGCATTTTAGACTGTCTGTAAAATCGAATATTATTTAAAGATACAAAATGAGTTTCCAAATTTCTGATAATGGTCCCATAATCTAAAACAGGATAAATAGCAGGGTTACGCATATTATTATGAAGAGTATGATCCTTTTCCACCTGCCATTATTGTCAACCACTATGCTTGATCTCGTCCTGTGGTTATATGCCCTGGTTGTATGCAAAACCCCATCCTTCCATATTCCCCATGCACTGATCTGCTGCCCAACAGTCAATGAGCCTGTGCGGAGATGCCCCTTCATTCTCAGCATGTATTCATTGCCTGACTCATCTTGAAGATGAAAAAATCTGACAGGGGTCTCCTCTCTCCCCCTGGGTGCACCCCAAAAGCCGCGAAAAAAGCCAATGGTTATGAAGATATTCATCGGATTGAAAATCCCCATGATCCCACTCATGCCCAAAATATTAAAAACTATTGAAAGGAAGATATAAGCAATGAATGCGCCGATGATAAAAGGAAATAAGAATATGATCAGTGCAAGCTTCAGAAAAAAGCCTAGTATATCGAAATCCGGTGGCTCCAGGTACGGCCCCTCAATAGAAAGAACAGTGCCTTCAATTTGAGGGTTTTTATGATGGAGGGCGATATCCCTGATCCCCCGGTGCTCTTCCTGGAGTATATAATTCCCGGAACCTCTCAGATACCCTATACCAGATCCTTCACCGGATTCTTCATATGCTGTGAATCCCCTTTCAATATCAGGTTGAGGAACCTGTATGTTCTGTGTAAATCCATAACCACAACTCATGCACTGTCTTGCGCCTTCAGGATTTCTAATCCCGCATTCAGGGCATCTTTTACTCATAATAAAATCCCCTTATTCTTTGATATCCCAATTAAGCCATCGCCTATTAAACAGAACATTAGATCAGATTGCCTTCTTTGCAATAATTCAATTTCTTAAATCTTTTATACTTTGCACGGTTACAAATTGAACTCTTTAAAATAGTGATTTTCCTATCAGCTTTTAATGTGTGAAACTTAAATGCTCAGATTATGACCGTGCAACGTATATCATCGAAAGGTTTTTGTATGTCTTTGCGCACCTATTATTATTGTCGTATCAGAAACCCAGGAAGTGACACACCGCCACCATTTGGACTTTTCTCTGCATCCCCTATAATAATTAGTCATGGTAGATGGATATATGTTGACGACAGCCTTAACTATATATTTTCCCTTTACTTGGGCATGTTCTGTTTTAATTTGAACCATTATTGTTTTTTTATTTGCAGATTGCTTGTCATAGAGGTTGTAAAAAGAGAAGATTTAAATTAATATTTATTGCAGATGTCTTTTAGAGGTCATAGATAATGTTTTAAGAGGGGTAAAAAATGAAGGCATTAGAGTTTAAAGCAAGAACAGAAAAAGGGGTCATTAAAATTCCTAAAGAGTTTAGGAATGAACTTGATAAGGAAGTAAGGGTTATCATCTTATTAGAAGATAAGGAAACAGTGCGCAGCAATACGCCTGAGTTTACAGCAGTCAAGATTAAAACAAAGGGTTTCAAATTCAGCCGGGAAGAGGCTAATGAAAGATAAGGTCTTTGTTGATAGCAATGTCTTGATCTACTTATACTCTGATGATGAAATAGAGAAAAAACAAATATATTATTTCGTAGTATTGATATATTCACTTTGGTGATACTTCCTCGAAATTATCCCAGTTGTCATGGCTCTTTGTATTATCATCAACCTCAGGGAATAAGATCTCCTCATTTCTCTTGCTGTCAGCACAGAAAGGGCAGTCATCACGCTTGAGCACGCGATACCACTCAACCGCCCAAGGGGTCTTGGATGTAATCCGCCCTTCCGCCTCATAAGGATAAGGCCCTCCCAGGCGTATATACTGCAACCCTTTCCCTTCATAGTATTCATCAAGGATGCCTGCGAGTTTTGTCTGGACAGGGCATTTACGCAACATCCAGGCAATCATGATGATGGTGGCGATGTTGTTTATGCGGTTGATGAATGTCCCCAGTGCAGGCTCGCCGCCATAGGAATCAGGATCATCACTGCTGTAGTCGAAGCTGCTCGACCTTGTAATGGTTATTTCGGCAGGATTCCGCATACAAGCATAGCAGCCCCGCTTGGGACGACCGGGCCTCCAGGCACGTGCCTGCCCGGGCTCCCACATAAAAATCTCACCCTCTATGGCATTGTTGTCACACCATACCGCCATAAGGGGAATCTGATAAAATAGCGCAGCACGCTGGCAGAGATACTGGATGCGCAAGGAATCGGCGGACGCCAGAATGCGTGTTGGTCTGGTTTCCTCGATTATATTCCGCAAACGCCTGCGGTCACCCTGGAAGATATCCCCATAGACGGGAATGCATTTGCACGTCTGGACATGTTCTTCAACATAATGCTTGAACGCAACAGGCTTGGGCCAACCGACATAGGCAGCGCCAAGCGCATGACGCATGCAATTATGGATTTCCAAAACGTCCTTATCAACCATAATAAGCTGTCCGATGCCGGATTTTGCCAATTCCAATCCCATAGGGGCGCCGACCGATCCTGTGCCGATGATTAACACCCTTTCACTATGAAGAAAATTCATCACTTCAGTATCGAATGGGGTGCGTTTAAAAAAGTCATCTGATTCATAAATCTCCACCTCCACTGGATTACCGTTACAATCCGACCATACAATATTCCCCTCCCTTTTGATATGAAGGGGAAGGTTGCCATTGTTATTTCCAATGATAGCAAGTGTTTGACGTGTGATGTTTGAAGATATTGGATTTGCATGATTATGACACACTGAATGGCTGATGATCCGTGATGCAGCATCACACCCATGACGTAGTTCAGTGACCGTAGCAACCTGATACTCTGAGCTGTACGTTCCACTTACAACAGATCCATCAGGGGCATCATGAATGGCCTCATGAATCTTATTGGGGATAAAGACTTTTATCATCGCAGCCTCCCTATGAATTAGCTTATTGCGAAATCATAGCCTCTACTGTTAAAGAAGATACTTCTGTTACCGAAGATTCAGCATTTTCATGCGCTTGGTCTTCCTCCCGACCTCCAATGTTATGGCAGAAATCTTCTGATTTGTGATTTGCTTCTGCTGATGCATGGCCACACTCTTTCCCCACAATGTCATTGAATATTCGAGTCCAATCGATGTATTCCTCAAGACAAAACCTGCGAACGGCTCCACCTCCAAAAGACAGCCCTAAGTGATTATCACTATTAAAACAAATCAGCGCCTTCTTGCCGTCGCTTCTCTGCGCCTTGATAGCCTTGGCGCCCGTTTTGGGATTGACGCCCAACTCAACCTGCCACTCTTTGCTGACAAGCTGGTTGATCCGCCGGGCAACGTCGCCTTCCTTTGTAAAATAGGGCATCTTTTCCGCAGAGCGCCAGGCCTTTTTGATGATTGGCGCATCATCACGAATTGACTGCAACTCAACACGATGCGCAGTGCCGTCGATGACCCAAAATCCCTTCATATCCAATTTGCCTCCGGAATCTAAATTTACAAGGATCACCGGATATGGATGATCGCTGTCAAAGGTGGACGGATCATTAGGATTCAAGCGCAAAGAATCGAAGTTCGATATGTCGGTTGAAGATAGAGAAGGCAGGTTCATCGGATGGATGTGAACCGTTGAAGTGCGGCACTTGCCTTCATATCGACAAAGCATTTTTTGCCATAATTCACCAACAGCAGGATGCTCGCGCTCCACTTTATCGGTTGCACGGTGACGCTCGACAGCGCAATCAGGGAAGCGCACACACTCAACAAAAATAGGCGCCCCTTGTATCGTGATCCCCATCGCAGGATACTCATCATCATTGGGCTTGAATGACCCATAAATTTCAGAGATATTCTTAACAAATGTGTCTGTAACAAAGATGCCTTGAGATGTCGGGGCGGATGAACACCCGGCATTGTGCGACAGCCGCACCGGGAGTCGGGCATGTCCTTCATTGGGTAGCTTCTTGCCGCTTGCGGGATCGTTGACTGCCTCATAATCATCCCAGTCGTCATCCATAGAGTGGCATTCATTCGGGAGTCCCTGGGTATTGACCTGCTCATTTTTGACAGCATAAGCATCCCAATCATCAGATACAAACAAAGCTGTTATCTGTCCAACAATCCCTTCATGATTTACATTCCGTTTCATAGTTTGAATCCTCCTGTTTTTATTAACCAAATAAAAATCTCAACAATGAGTTTGAGCAGCCCTTGGCCTTCTGACGCGCCCTGGTGCAAAAGGACTGGCGGGGATCTTTAGGAAATTCCCCAGTCCTCTGATAGATCTCATACCCCCGAGCCCAGGAATCACACTGAAATAGAATCTGGGTTAATTCCCAATCACGAATGGTACTTGCCAGGCAAACACGCCCCCCACCATAGGTATGTGTTTTATGAGAAGCGCCGCAGATCTCGGCTTCGGGAGTGCTGACTATGGGCTCGCCGCCTGCCTCGACATATTGTGTATCGATGAAAAAGATCATCCCGTTTGGCGCTTTGTAGGCGATTTTCTGTTTGTTGCGGTCAACGCGAATCCGCGATTCACGCCCACGAATCTGGCCTGGCTCGAATGCCTGTCTCATCAATCTATTCATTGCCTTGCCTCCTATCAATTCTATCCCAGTCCCTATAACTTACTTGGTTATCTAATGCTTGACATTCATTTCTATATACAGGTACTGAATGAGTATCACTGACACCCTCAATCACAATGTCAGTGGCTTCAACCGTTGGTCCTTCCTGCCCATTGTTACATGAGATACCCATACCTCCTTTCCCGAAGATAGTTTCAAATGAGATTATCCAATGGTCAATCTGCTTAAAGAGTGTTTCCAACCTTTCAGTCTCAACAGACCCGGCAAAGGTAATAATGCCATTAGCATTGATAAGACCGGGTTTTTCTGTAAGTCCACAGATGCAGACCTCAAAACCTGGCCGATGGTCGGCCTCAAGAATCATGACCCTATGCAGGCCTTCCGTTTCAAATTTTAAGGCCCGCCGTCCCTTATTATTCCGTGCACGGTCAACTTGACGATCAAAACCCCCATTACGCGCATTATTCCAAAGATTGCCGAAAACATGGTTGCGGGACTTAAAAATATCTGTCATTGATCTTATTCTCCTCTATATATTCGCTAAGACAGTAGTATTTGCAGAGCAAACAGGATTTTTATAACTAAAATCCTTTTACCTATATAGTCTTGTTTTAAAAATTTTAGGTGACACATTTTTTAAATTTGCTTTTCTCATTTTCAGTCTCTATATATAGAGTCGTTTATATTGATATTCTGGTGACATTGGATGAACCCAATATAAATAGTGCCATGGAAAGATGTATAGATTAACCCAACTTCCACATATAAGGTCAATCAAGGAGGATTTTTTTAGCATAAAAATTCATCAAAAACGAAATAGACACTTTTCAAATGATAAAGAGTACAAGAAAAAAGCCCCCAGATAAGGAAAAATTTCAAAAAAGTGACGAAAAGGATTTTATAAGTATTTGACAAAAGACTAATTTTATTGACATAAAATTATCTATGGAACGAATAAAATTAAAATATAATTTCAAAAGTTAAAAACTAATAAAAAGAATAACATAGTGACGGAAAAAAATAAAAAACCCTGTAAGTTCAAACTGATTTCAGAAAAATTTATAATAAAGGATACAAAATGTCATAAAAAAGGACTGGACAATTTATAAAAGCAGTGGTACCTTAAGGTGGAAAGGTATAAGAGGAAATCAGACAAGGTGCCCCATAGGCATAAAAGACATAATAATATCTGGTTATCAAAGCATAGTGAATTAGCCAAAGCGGAAGCTGGTTGAAGCGATACAGATTTTGAAGGAGCGGTATATCGAGTTAGAGGAGCGGAATAAAAAATTAGAGAAACAAATCAATTATCTCAAGCAAGAGAATGTTATGCTTCAAGAAAAACTTGACAGTGAAAAGATACGATCCATAAATGAGAATGCAAATAAGCCATCATCAAAACAGCCGGAATGGGAAGACAAAGGAGTAGGAAATGATGGCAAAGGCAAAAAGGGTAAGGGGCGTGGTAACAAGCCACGAAAAGGAGCAGGGAATCAGAAGAAGAATACTCAGCCTACTCGGACAGAGAAGGCCACAGTGGATCATTGTAGTCTGTGTGGGAAGGATTTAAGTAAAAAAGAGGCTCTTTCCAGCACGAATGATCGCATAATAAAAGATATACCTCAGCCATCTTTCAAGCCGGAAATCATATTAGTAAAACAAGAGA
>JAFGSM010000247.1 GCA_016934595.1 bacterium
GCTATTATATTTGCCAGGCGGTAACTTTCATTGTGAAGCCTCGTTTGTACCATATCCCAAAGAATCGCCTTTGCTTCTTCCTTGTCTTTTGTATCGATAAAATTCCCGGCGCCGATGTCTCTTTCATCTTTTACATCAGAGGTCTGGCCATGCACAAAAAAAATCATGACCTGTCCGGTCTGTCCATCCGAAAAGGCGCTATTTGCATGAAGGCTGATCAAAATCTCCGCCTTGTTGTGATTTGCAATACCTGTCCTCTCAAAAAGACCGATATAGCTATCGTTCGTCCTTGTAAGCACCGCCTCAGCGCCCATCCGGTCCTGAATAATCTCCGACAATTGCCTTGCTATCTCCAGGGTAACGTCTTTTTCCCTCGTCCCTTGCACACCAATACAACCCCAGTCTTCTCCGCCATGGCCAGGATCTATAGCCACAATTTCAATAGCCACAGCCCGGCCAAATATTGGGCAAAGCAATGATACAAAAATCAAAAGCAATGCCGCTTTTTCAACTATAATCCTTGTTCCTGAGAGCATAAATAAACCTGTAATATCCAAATGTTGATAGATACAATCAATCTACCACAAAGGCGGGCAGTGGTCAAATAAGGGAATGGCCGTCCAGATCATGATAGGGATGTAATCCTAAAAGGGTCATTAGTGTCGGGGTAATGTCCAGTATGGAAAACGCGTCCGCCCTTATCTCATGATCCCTGATAAAAAGAAATGCATCGTCAAACGTGTGCATCCCTTCCATATCGGTTTCTTGAACAAGATCGGTTTGATCGACATTGCCTTTTATGTCATAACCGTTCTCAGGCAATGCTATCATGTCAGGGGCTTGATTTATATACGGGCCTTTGTAGACCTCATCGCGAAGATAGACTGCCTGAATCAGCCTCTCGCCAGTTTCTTTGTCCTTCAATTGAAGCAGCCCTGCCTTCAAATTCTCAAGCAATGCCTTATAACCTTTATCGGGATCAACGATTCCTTCCGGCTCCCTCCCTTTAAGATTGATATAGATCCTGCCAGGTATAAGGCTGTATGCCTTAGTATTAGGTTCTATATCCTCTACGGATTTTGCCCTGTCAGATTTAAGATTCAAAAATCCACGATCCTTAAGCCATGTATTCAAAAACACCTCTTTCTTTAGACGGCAGAAACCGTGATCGGACATGATCATCAAGGCCGTGTCCTTTCTTGATTCAAGAAATGGGATAAGGCTCAGACCTATGAACTGGTCTATAGATTTATAATATTCTTCAAATGCAGGAGAGAAATAAGGATCACCGTCCTCCCATCTTCTCCACAGATAATGGTTTATACGGTCTGTGCCCATTATGTGCAGATGAAAAAAATCCCAGTCCTCCTGATCCATAAGCCACTCCGCTGCCTTCAGACGCATCTGAGTCGTCCTTTTTAGGTCTTCCAAAAAAAACCTGCGGTCAACCCTTGCACGCTGAACGTCTACATCTATTTGATACCCCCATTCCTTTAATACAGGGATAAAAGACGGAGGATAAACCGCCTTGTCTATGCTGGGGGCCAGAAAACCCGAAATAAGTATGCCGTTTATAGGTCTGGGTGGCGAGGTAACAGGCACATTCATAACCACAACCCTTTTGCCTTCTTCACTCCACCTTTCCCATATGGTTTTGCACTTCATATTGAAGCCTGTGGGCACGAATAGTTTTAGAGACATCGGGTCTCTGTCTATAAATCCAAATATATTGTGTCCGGCAGGGTTTTTCCCTGTCATATAAGAAGACCAGGCTACTGAAGATATGGGGGGGAGCACTGAATTCATCCGCCTGAATCCCCCTTCCTCGAAAAGGCGCTTCATATATGGGAGGATACCCTTTGACATCTGCTCTTTTAAAAATGTAAATGGCACCCCGTCCAGGCTGAGGACAAAGAGACCCCTTTTTTTTGATGAACGCTTTAGTTTAAAAACCATCAGACCACCGCCATATTTCAAAAAACGTAATAGTTCACCACGGAGACAATGATGTGCTGAGGAATAAGATTAGAAAACTGTTATCAGAAATCATTATAGTACTTTCAAATATACCCTAACTCTTTTAGCCTCTCTTTTATCTTCTCCTCCTCTTCCACAGAATAAATCTCCTCCTTCTGTAATGCCCCTCTGGTTTTTTTCTCCTTTTTTGGTATATACCCCATGGCCTCCAGTTTCTTTATTATCCTGGCAAGGCCATCTTCCCTGGTCTCCCTGTCGGTCTCAACAATCACATCAGGGTTCAGCGGCTCTTCATAAGGGCCTGTGCCACCATCACAACCCTTTTTGCCTGTATCGTGAGGCCCTTTATTTACATCTTTTGAACATCTCTTTGCACATGTCTCAGGCGGGCATTTTACAAATACCTCCACAAACGAACCTATCATCCTGCGGTTTTCA
Organism: bacterium; assembly: GCA_016934595.1. Lineage (GTDB taxonomy): Bacteria > SZUA-182 > SZUA-182 > DTGQ01 > JAFGSM01 > JAFGSM01. Next base: position 2,416 of record JAFGSM010000247.1, read on the forward strand.
TCCCTTGCCTCCCTATAAGGCGAAGTGGCAGAGGCTATTGCCACAACGCCATTTCTCGATAAAAGGTGGCAAACAAAGCCTACGCGTTTTATGCCGGTGATTATATCATCTTTGCTGTAGCCAAGCCCTTTGTTCAGATTTAGTTCAATCACATCGCCATCCAAAAGCTCTGCCTTTACCCCTCTGTCATGTATCTCATTCATGGCCATCTCGGCGAGTGTGGTTTTCCCTGAACCGGGAATCCCTGTAAACCATAATGTAAATCCTCTATTTTCTGCATCCGTCATTTTTTTTACTCCTATATATCTCTGTTATATTTCGGTTTCCTTAAGTCCTTCGATTAATACCCTCGCCACCTCGGGTCTTGTAAATTCCTTTGGCGGTATCTCTCCACGCCTCAACATCTCCCTGACCCTGGTGCCGCTCAAAAACACATGATCTTCCGAAGGGTGGGGACAGGTCTTGGCAGAGGCCATCCCATTGCATTTCTTGCAGTAAAAGGCATGCTCAAAAAACAGGGGTTGAATGCCTATCGCGGACGGATCGAATTCATCGAATATATAGTGGGCGTCATAGGTGCCGTAGTAATTGCCTACCCCTGCATGATCACGGCCTACTATAAAATGCGTGCAACCATAGTTCTTTCTGACCAGGGAGTGGAATATGGCCTCCCTGGGCCCTGCATATCGCATGTTTACAGGCAACACAGAAAATACGGTCCTGCCTGAATTATAATAGTTCCGGATAATCGTCTCGTAGCACTTTATCCTTATATCTGTTGGGATGTCGTCCGATTTTGTCTCGCCAACTAAAGGATGAAGAAGCAACCCGTCCACGATCTCAAGTGCGCACTTCTGTATATACTCATGCGCACGGTGCACGGGGTTGCGGGTCTGAAAGGCTACCACAGTCCTCCAGCCCTTTTCCTTAAAAAGCACTCTCGTCTCCCTCGGGCTGAGATTGTATCTTCGATAAGGGTCAAACCGCTCATTTACCAGATCGATCTTCCCCCCCAAAAGGACTGCACCCATATTTTCTATCTTCGCAACTGCCGGATGTTTTGTATCCGCAGTAAGAAAAACCTTTTCAGCCATCTCCTTTTTTACATAGTAATATTTTTCCTCCAGATGGAGGATGGCCGAGATCGTGCCTTTCGAATCCGCCAGGACACAGTCTTCTCCTATTTCCAGTCTTTCTGCCTCTTCCTTAGTCACATCAAGGCATATAGGTATTGTCCATGGAAGCCCTGATGACAAAGACTTACGATTAAGTACGTTTTCAAAATCCGACTCTCCCATAAACCCTTCCAATGGGCTGAATACACCTTTGGCTATATTTTCTATATCCGTTATAGTATCATCCCTTATCCTGATCTCTGCCATTTTTGAAGCATTATCAATGGCCTTCTTTCTCCATGTTTCGTTCAGCACCCGGTTGACCAGCCTGCCGCCATGTGGTTCAATAAGCATTATCTATTTTCCTCCTCTTTACCATTAGACAGATAACCTAGGGCGATAAGCCTTTTTCGTATAAGATCTATCTCCTGTTTGCTTAACCCTGTCTCCTGATCCAGCCTCCCTCCGGAGGCGATATCCCGCATCACGTACACAATAAACTCGTTCACACTGCCAAAACCCGTTCCCTTGATCATTTCCTTCAGTTTGTCGTAGAGATGCCTGGGGATCTTTATGGTTACCCTTTTATCCAAAGTCATAAATACGTTTCCTTCTTTCCATTACAAACCCTCATGTCACCTTTTGGTGCCACGAAGGACAAAAATCTATTTTCTGAGACAACATAGAGTTTTTATTTTTCAAAAGATATGTATTACAATTAGAGTATAATTATAATTCATAATCTCTTTATGTCAAACTTCAAGACACGGAGATTTTCAGATTAAACATCCATGAATCTTCGATTCACAAAGGGGAATGAAAATCATTTGAGTGTAACCAAAATGGCGCAATTTCTCATTTGTCATTCCGGCGAAAGCCGGAATCCAGGATTTTACAGGTGAGGCTTCCGGAATTTCATAAAAATTCATTTATCCTGTGTGCATGCATGATCCTTTTTGTGATCATGTTAATGCTCCCGGCGCCTGATGGTCTAAGCGTGGAAGGAAAACGGGCCCTTGCCGTATTTGTGATCGCCGTCATCCTCTGGATCTCAAACGCATTGCCATTGTCGGTAACCGGCCTCCTGATAATCGCCATGATCCCGCTCTTGAAGATAATGAGCGCCGATAATGCCTTCGCCCTGTTTGGAAACCAGGCCGTTTTTTTCATCATGGGCGCATTTATAATCGCGACAGCCATGATGAAATCGGGATTAAGCAAACGGATGGCCATCTTGTTGCTCAGTCATTTCGATACAAGCCCCAGATTTCTTGTCCTGGGCATATTGATTACATGCTGCATTATGTCCTTCATTATGCCTGAGCATGCTGTGGCTGCCTTGATGTTTCCTGTCATAGGGAGCATAGCCGCCAGTCTGGACCTGAATCCCTTCGATTCGGACTATGGGGCAGTCCTTTTTCTGTCTATGGGTTGGGGGGCTATTATCGGCGGCGTAGGCACTTTGCTTGGAGGCGCCAGGAATCCCCTCGCTATCGCCATTTTAGAAGAGAAGTTTCAAATCACGATCAGTTTTTTTGAATGGATGAAGGCCGTATGCCCGATATGCTTTGTGCTCCTCGCAGTCTGCTATATTATATTAATGCTTTCATTCAAGATAGACATAAAGGATGTAAGCGCCGCAAACAAAAGACTGAAAGAGGAACTAACAAGCATTGGGCCAATGACCCTTTTGGAGAAGAAGGTCTTTGTTATCCTTTTGCTGACTATCTGCATGTGGATATTTGCGAGCAATATCATTGGCCTTGCCATTATTCCGCTCATTTCGGTGGTTGTACTGTTTGGCTTTCATTGCCTTAAATGGGAAGATGTGCATAATTATGTCAATTGGGGTATAATTTTGATGTACGGAGGGGCTGTAGTAATCGCCAAGGCCCTTGAACAAACAGGGACAACCGTATGGCTGGTTACAAAATTCCTTGGGATAGGAGGATATAAAACCCCGATATTTACCCTGATATTCTTTGCGGTTTTGGCCAAACTCCTCACAGAAGGGGTAAGCAATGTCGCTTGTGTGGCCATAATACTCCCTATTGCGTTGAGCCTTTGTCCGGCTACAGGCATAGCCCCCGAGGTGATGGTATATTTTGTGGCGGTATCCTCAGGGCTGGCATTCATCCTTCCCATCAGCAGCCCTCCCAATGCTATCGCCTACTCATCCGGATATTATGAGATCTCTAAGGTGTTAAAACCCGGCATTTTGCTTAATCTGATCAGTCTTATTATCTTTATAATCATGGCCATAATATACTGGCCTCTAATAGGTATCGGAATCTGAAAGGCGTGTATGATGAATACCATTATGGTCGTATTTTCAGCGACATCCATCTCTGAGAAGATCGCAAGGTTTGCTATCCAAAGGGCAGAAGAAGAAAAGGCCAGGCTTATTCTGCTTGATGTCAGGGACCAGGACATATCCAGGAAGGTCGGTCAAATGGCCGGAGATATCGGCTTCATGGGAGACAAAATGATAGAAGAATTACAGCACGAGATCAAGGCCGAGAGAGGCAGGCTCATTGAAAAGGCCCTTAAAAGTATCGAAGATCAGGCAAGGGAAAGGAAAATCGAGACAGAGACACTGGTGCTGAAAGGCCCATCTGCTGATGAAATTTTAAGGATTGCCAAGGATAAAGGGGTTTCGTGTCTTATCGTGCAAAAAAGGGTTAGCGGAACGGATATGGAGGCCCCCTTTAAGGTTATAAATCTGACCCCGTAAGACAAATAAAACACACATGCCAATAAATCGGCACAAAGGAGGATGAAAATCATAAACGATTTTCAGACGAACCACTCATGAATCCTTAGATATTTGTCTCGAAAATAGACTCCTATTTTTATGCTTCGTGGCGGACTGAAAGGCCATGAGGGTTTGTCTCGAAAATAAACCTCGTTGTTTATTTTCATGCTTCGTGGCGAACCAAATGGCCATGAGGGTTTATTCTATGTAACCCAACTGCCTCAATTTCTCCCTAATCTCCCAATGCCCTTCTGATGCGTCAAATATCTTATATTGCTTAAAGACGACAAATGCCTTTTGGTTCTTCTCCCATTTTTTGCCCAGAAAATCATCCTTGTCCTTTACAGATCTTATATAAGTGTCACCCATGCAGAGATTAAACTCATAAAAACTGCCCCTGTAATGGACATCCTGAATCATGCATGGGAATCCTTCCTGTTTGGAATCCTTTTCAACAAGTATATCCTCAGGCCTTACCAGCAAGACTATATCCCTGTCTACAGAGACATCGATATCCCTGTCAATAATCTCAAAATCCGTGTCTTTGATAAAGATCAAGCCGTTCTTTATCACTGCATCCACAACATTTACATTCCCTATGAAACTCGCCACAAACTTGCTGTTTGGATGTTCATAAACATCCTTTGCAGTGCCTATCTGTTCAACCTTCCCCCTGTTTATGACCACGATCTTGTCTGATATCTCAATGGCCTCATTCTGGTCATGCGTAACAAAAACACTGGTGATATTCAATTTGACATGGAGTTCCTTCAGCCACTTTGCCAGATTGTCCCTGACCTTTGCATCAAGCGCCCCAAAAGGCTCGTCTAAAAGGAGCACACTTGGTTCTGTGGCAAGGGTGCGGGCAAGGGCGACCCTCTGGCGCTGTCCCCCTGACAACTGTGAGGGATAATGCCCCTCATAACCCTCCAATTTTACCAGCCTTATTAGCTCCCTGACCTTTTCCTCGATGTCCTTCCTTTTCCTTTTCTGCACCTCAAGGCCAAACGCTATATTCTTTTCGACGGTCATGTGCTTAAAAAGGGCGTAGTGCTGGAATACAAAACCCACCTTCCTTTGCCTGGGGGAAAGGGCAGTTACATTCTCCCTCTTAAGGTATATTTCTCCCCTGTCAGGGATCTCCAACCCCGCGATGATTCTCAGGATGGTGCTCTTGCCCGACCCGCTCGGGCCAAGCAGGGCGACAAGCTCCCCCTCCCTGACGTCAAAGCTCACCCCATCCACGGCAATGAAACCGCCAAACCGTTTGTATATATCCCTTACTACTATGCCCATCTGTATCCCTTTTCCTTTCTTTTGTAAACGCATTTCATAATGATCAAAATAGAAAAAGAGAGAACTGCAAGGATTAAAGAGGCGGTGAATGCCCCCGCATAATTAAAATCGGTGAATTGCTGATGAATATGGAGCGTAGCCGTTTGGGTCTTATTGATTATGCTCCCGCTTACAACAAGCACAGCCCCGAACTCTCCGATGGATCTTGCGAATGTCAGTGTAATCCCGTAAACAAGCCCCCATTTTATGGATGGAAGGGTCACCTTCCAAAATGTCTGCCATTTGGACGCTCCCAGTATATAGGCGGCCTCTTCCTGCTCTATCCCATATTCCGCAAGCACAGGCATCACCTCCCTCGCAACAAAAGGGAGGGTAACAAACAATGTTGCTATAACCATCCCAGGAAGGGCATATATGATCTTTATATTATATGATCCGAACCAGCTTCCCAGCCATCCATTTGGACCAAAAAGCATTATAAACATAAAGCCCGCCACGACAGGGGAAACGGCAAAGGGCAAATCCACCAGCCCTTCAAGAAAAATCTTCCCCCTGAAATCCTGCTTCACAAAAACCAGGGCAAGCATCACCCCGAAGATTGTGTTTATAAAGATAGCGGTTACAGTGATCCAGAAAGTCAATTTAAAGGAATGTATAGCCGCAGGGGAGCTTATGGAATCGATAAAGATTCCCGCCCCGTTTCTTATGACCTCCCTCAATATACCGTAAACAGGAGCCATAACAAGGATAATAAACCAGATGATGACCGAAAAGGTAAGCGTATATTCTATAAAATGACTCTGTTTTCGTATTGGTCTTATGCAAACATCATTATCTTTCATACCTTCTGCTCCGTGCCTGCAGTATATTCATAAAGGTCAAAACCGCAAAGGAAAAAAAGAGCAAAACAACGGACAAGCCCAATGCCCCCTGATTATTGCAGCTTTCAATCTCCCCATAGATATACACAGATGCAACCTGTGTCTTCATTGGGATATTGCCTGCTACTATCGCTATAGAACCGAATTCACCCAAGGCCCTGCTGAATGATAAAGCCGCCCCTGTCAAAATGGAGGGCGCCAGAGTTGGGAGCACCACCCTCCTGAAGGTGGTGAAAGGCGTTGCCCCAAGAGTCTTTGCAGCCTCCTCCATATCCGGCTCCATCTCCAATAACACAGGCTGAACAGAACGGACGATGAACGGGAAGGTCACAAAAAGCAAGGCCAGGATAATGCCTGGCTTTGCAAACATGATTTCGATGCCGCGTCTTTCTAAAAAACCGCCTGCGGCGCTCATGGGTCCATATAATGTCACAAGCATTATGCCCGTAACAACCGTAGGGATGGCAAAGGGAAGGTCAATCAATGCATCCATCAAATCCTTAAGAGGGAATCTGTATCTCACGAGCACCCATGCAGTAGCCGTTCCTGTAAAGATATTGATCAACACTATAATAAAAGCAGCAATTAAGGTCAGCCTAAACGAATACAGTGCCTGGGTTGACACGATGTTGGCCCACAGATTTTGAAGGCCTCCCTTGAATGCCTCGGATGTTATAGCCAATATAGGCAGTATGATAAGCATGCCTATATAAAACAATGACAGGCTTCTTAGTGTCAAGTCCCCTTTGTTTACGCTCATCTCAAACAATCCTTGAAATTATCCGGAGTTTTTATCACTGTGCACCCCATTGTGAGTATGATTTATAAACCCGTCAAGAGAAATTTGTATTGCCTCTTCGAAACTACCCTTCTTTGGCCAGCTCTTCAACTATCTTTGTCCAAATCCCCTCTTGGCCGAAGATATCCTTTTCCACTCTGCCCCATCCGCCAAGATAATTGATATCAAACAGGTATATGGGAACGGGATATCTTTCTGCAAAACCTTCCATCACCTCATCATCTACAGGTCTGAATCCATACACCGCAAAGGCGTTTTGCGCCTCTTTTGTATGAAGAAATTCGACAAATGCCTCGGCGACAGCCCTGTTGTTGTGCTTGTCCACGTTCTTGTCAATAACGGCGACAGGATTCTCTATGAGGATCGTAGCATCAGGGACAATAAATGGGAAATCCTTCCCCTGTTTTTGTCTTAATAATGCCTCGTTTTCATAAGTTATCAGCGCATCTCCAATGCCCGTCTCAAATGTCGTGATAGAGGCACGCCCTGAATTATCCATGACCCTGACCCTTTTTTGAATGGATTTTAAAAACCCCCTTGCATATGATTCATCCTTGACACCTTTTTCCACCTCTGTCAGCTTAAGACCTGCGCCGTATATGGCGTTTATCGCCCACATCGCCCCGCCGGACGTCTTGGGGCTGGGATATAAAACGCTGACATCATCCCTTGCCAGATCCTCCCATCCTTTGATATTCTTGGGATTGCCGGGCCGAAATCCTATTACCACAACCGACCTTGTGATAAATCCGTTACATTTTTTCATTTTCCATTCGTGCGTTATAAGCCCAGCATCCTTTAAACGGTCTATATCCTGCTCCAGTGAAAGGGCGGCTATGTCAGCCTCGAATCCCCCTGCTATTGCCCTTGATTGAGCGCCTGAAGCGATGTAGGATTCGTAAAACCGCACATCCTGTCCTGTCTTTTCCTTCCAATATCTCTTGAAAGCAGGGATAATCTCCTTTTCATACGCCTCCTTGGGTACCGTATATGCGCCGAGCGTAAGAGTAACCTCATCCCTTACCATTTCATTGTTGTCTTTAGACTTTTCCATATCATTGTTGTCTTTAGATTTCGAACATCCAACAGATATGATTATTAAGAATAGCAAAAAGATCAAAGCCCTTTTCATTACCGCCTCCTTATAAATTGTTGGGTTATGTATCGTCTCGGGAGAAAACATTTGCATCATAATTGTACTACATTTATAGTACAATTATACCCTCAAAAGATATTTTGTCAAGCCCTAAATTTTTATGGCTTAACAAAAAGTCGATTTTTAATCATTAATATCAATTGTATTATAAAGCTTCTTAAAAGTTAACCGGACAGCAATGATTTTAGATATGATGTTTGGAAAGATTTTTAATGAATAGCGAATTATGAAAAAATATTATTAGTCTTCTGTACCTTTCATCCTGTACCCAACTCCCCTCAATGTCTCTATAAATCTTCCGGCATTCCCTAATTTTTTTCTCAACCCCACGACCTGAACATCTACTGAACGATCAGTAACTGGGTGGTCCGCCCCCTTGACCGAACTTATTATCTGATCCCTGGAAAAGACCCAACCCGGTTTTCTGCCCAGTAAATATAGTATGTCAAATTCGGTAGCTGTAAGGTATACAGGCTTTTTATTCACCAGTACCTCATGTCTTGCAGGATGAATAACCATGTCATGAATGCTTACAATAGATTTATCTTCGGTATCTTTTAGCTTTCCGCGTCGAAGAGCGGCCCTGATCCGGGCTGTTAAAACCTTGGGGCTGAAAGGTTTGGTAATATAATCATCAGCGCCCAGTTCAAGCCCGGTGACTACATCAGCGTCCTCCCCTTTTGCTGTTAGAATTATGATAGGAATGAGAGATGTATTTCCATCACTTTTCAACAATCTACATATATCAAATCCATCCAAGCCTGGAAGCATCAGATCTAGCACAATCAAATCGGGCCTGTTTAATCGAATTTTATTCAATGCCTCTTCGCCGCTTGTTACACCTTCGACCAGATACCCTTCCTTGGCCAGATTGTATCGAATAAGTTTCAGGATATTTTCTTCATCGTCAATAATTAGTATCTTTTTTTTTGACATAACATTCCTCCATATATAAAATAGAAGAAATGTGTGAAGAAACAATGAAAATAATGTGAATTTTTAGTGAATTTGTTAAATACTCAATATCCTGTGGAAGGATAGAAAATATACAGAGTCATCCTTTTGTTAAATAAAACCTTTCAATTTTTATTTTTTTTTACCAATTTATTGAGTATTTTTTAAATTTAAAGATCAAATTGTAGTTAAATAAGGATAGATCAATACCTTTACAGGTTTATGTTGAAAAATTCGCCAGCTCTCAACGCGGCTTACTACATGGAATGAACTTACATCGTATTATCAATTATTGAGATTGAAGAACCTGTGTTAACTCGAAATAGTGATCCTGAGATTCAAGGTTTTGGGCATTCCCTCCGGTGGGGGCTCGCTGATCATTGACATTTCCTTAATTGCAAGATAAACGGCTTCATCCGTCTTTTGGTCACCTGATGAACGAGATATGGAATGATCTAAAATATGACCATTATCGTCCAGCATAATCTTTATAAGTACCTTTAGGTTATTCTGGGGGAATTTCCCCATTCTTAAAAGCCTTTTATTGATTTCATCCTCAATAATCTTTGTATACCAGGCATATTTTGTTAGCGATAACACATTTCTGGAATCACCCAAAAGGATTGATTTACCCCCTTTTTTGGCTGCCAGACCGAAGGAATCTGATCCGGAGCCCCCATCTGCATCCAATCCAAGCAGATCGTTTGAAGGCATATCCTCCTTAATGGAATCCTGAGCCTGATCGGGAATCTTCTCCTCCAATTCCTGTTTTAAGACCTCCTCTTCCCTTTTTACTATAGGTTCGGGAACCTGTTCTTTGATCCTTGGAGGAGGAGGCGGCTTGATAAGACTTACATGCTGGACCTTTCGATGAATCTTTGGTTGATCATCCCTGATGACAATCATTAATGCATAAACGCTCACACAAATAAATATAAGCATAATCATTCCGGCAATGATGCTAACAATCCATTGAAGGTAACGTCTATTATGATTCATATAAACACCTCCTTATTTAACGATCTTCTGGGTCACCAATCCCAGATGAGTTATGTCCAATTTGCTAAGTATATCCAGTACCTCTATTACCAGCTGATAAGAGATGCTCTCATCCCCTTTGATCACAACAGGCAAATCGGGGTCTGCAGCCTTATATTGGCGCAACCTGGATTTCAGCTCTTCAACGCTTACCTTGTATGTATCAAGATAGATAAGTCCTTCGGAAGTAATGGTGATCGCCTTTGTCCTGGGTTTGGCAATAACTGGATTGGCACTGGCTTTGGGGAGATTTACCTTTATTCCCTGCACAGTTGCCGTAACGGCGATAATAAAAACTACCAAAAGATTCCACGCCAAATCCATAAGCGGTGTCACATTCAACTCAGTGTAAGCTGTTGTTTTGTAGATATTTCTTTTCATGATCCTTCTCCATAGATTTCGTCTGTCTTGCATACTATATCATCGACAAATAAATAGATGTCCGCCATAATGTTCTTTATCTTATCCACAAGGATGTTGTAAGCGAAAAGTGCTGGTATGGCAACTATAAGCCCTACAACAGTAGTAGATAGGGCTGATGCTATGCCGGGGGCTATCACGACTATATCAGCCTCCCCTGCGGCAGCCATTGCTGCAAAAGTATTCATGACTCCCCAGACCGTTCCGAGAAGACCAAGAAACGGAGCGCCACTTATGGCAAAGGTCAGGATTAGCAACCAACTATTCAATTTTTGTTCCTCATGGGTAGAAGCCTTTTCGAGAATAGCTTTGAATGAATTGATAGCCTTAGGGGAAAGGCCTTTTTTATCAGATGTCCCATCCGCATTCCCTACTCGTCTTTTTAGTTCCTGAGATCCTTCCTTATATATCCGATATATGGGGGAATTCTGAAAATCCTGTTTTTTATCATCCCATGACAAAAGATTAAAATTATTCTGAAAGGATTTTAAGAAATTTTTATTGTCCCTCTGAATCAACCAGAACACTAAAAATTTACTCACAAGCACAATCTGGCTCACTGTCAACATGATGAGCAATATCCCAATAATAAGAGCGCCATCGACAGTGGTATTCCTGATGATAGTCCTTAGATATTGATAATACTGATATAAAATACGAGTAATGGCTCCGCCTGTGTTATTAAACTCCTCAGCGCCACAGGCTATTATCTGATCATCCACCCCCTGGTTCTCTGCCGCTGTACTGATCCATGCATTTGGCCTTGACCTATTGGATATCTGCAACTCATCCAGATCCCCTGAGAAAAAGTGGCCATTATCCCACGCACCCCCTACATAGATATTTCCAGAAATTTTAGGGAGAAACAAAGAGAGATTTTTAACATATTTTTCCGTGCCATCCAGATATATTCTCAAACGGTTTGTCTGATTCACTGAGATAGCCAGATGATGCCAAGTATTAATCTGGAGCGATGTGTTAGTTTCCGCAACAGTTAACTGCCCATCCCCTGTTGATAGTTCGAAATAAATCCCTGTCCCTGTGATCCCGATCACCATGGTTTTCTTATCCTCCTTCATGGCCATTATGAAGGAATCCTTTTGAGGCATAGCTATCCTGATCCATGTTGAGAAGGTAAATCCTTCGGAAAAATCCAGGGTTGGGGATGCAGGGATGATCATACGGTCATGCACCCCATTCAGAAATACACCTCCTCCGATCAATGCTGGCAATCCCAGCCCGCCGCTGAATTCGGATATATGATTGGCGTAACCAGTTTGATCCTTCGGCATACCCTGGGATTCCCCGAAATGATATACAGCAACCATATTTTCATCATATGTCTCAATGACATTTTCAACGCTCTTTGCAGACTGATTACCATAATACATCCAGATAGCGTGAATATTTTCAGTGCTGCTGATCCCTGTCACTTTCACCCAGATTAATGCCATCTCGTCAAGAAAATCGAATTTTTCGATATGATAGGGTAATATAATCTTATCGTCGGAATTTACAAATCTAAAATCCGACCCATCCTCCTTAATCCTTGAAAAATCGAAGTTGCCTGAATGGAGTCTTAAAAGAATAACTGCATTATCAAAGGTTTCTTCAGATTCAGGGATGTTAAACGAAATCCTCTTTCTATAATTCCATGCGCCATCCCACCATGCAATAGCTGTGGACGCATTAATTGTCTGTAAAAACAATATTGTAAAGATAAGCAAAATCAGATTTAGCGCTGAATAAGATATGGATTTATAACTATGATTTTTCAAGATTGTCCCTCCGATGCTTTCATTTGGATTTATACTATCGGGAAATAATTAAAAAAAGGTTAATTTATTATTAAGAGGACGTTAGGATTATTCACTCTATATCTACTTCAAAATCTACTTCAAACTCACAAATCCGGCTTTTTCAACTATTGTCTGGCCATTGTGACTCAAAACAAAATCAATAAAACTCTTTATTATCCCTTCATGACCTCCATTGGTATACATATAAATCGGCCTGGAAAATAGATATTTTGAAGAGAGAATATTCATTTTCGAGGCTTCGACCCCATCAATAGAAACCACTTTTACATGATCTGTGATGTAACCTAATTCTGCGTAACCGATCGCGCCGATATTTCGTGATACGGTTGTTATAACTGAAGGACTTGTCCTCTGAACCAAAGCATCGGTCCTTGTATTTTCTCCAGCCATAATCCATTGTGTGAATGCATGAAAGATATCGCTTGTATCTTCACGAGATATGATTACGATTTTACCGGCATCCCCGCCAACCTCGTTCCAATAAGAAATTTTACCTGAATATATATCCTTTATCTGTTGAGCGCTTAAGTCTTTCACCGCATTTGATGGATGCACGATCATTCCGACACCCTCCATAGCGACAATATTCCCCTTCAGGTCGACACCCTTGCTGATGGCTTCACAAAGCTCCTCGTCTTTTATGGGACGGCTGGATATGGCGATTTGACAGCCTCCATTTATCATGGAACCTATTCCAATACCCGAACCGCCGCCTTTAATATTTACAGTGAGATCGGGATATCTGTTTCTGAAGGATTCAGCACATCCCTCTGCAATCAACAAAGCTGTGCTATATCCTTCTATAATGATTTTATTCTGGGCAGATATCGTAACAGGAACAAAGCTCGTCTCAAGAAACATAATCATAGCGGTTAGAAATCCCCAAAAGGGTATCTTTTTCATTTTTTATCCTCGCTCTGTTAATAAATATTTTAGTTATAAATTTATCAGGTTTATTTTAAATAAGTATTTGTTAGATTTTTATAA
>JAFGSM010000248.1 GCA_016934595.1 bacterium
CCAGAGAGAATCCCTGGCTTGATACAATAGAGGTGCAGGATCAGGCCAAACCCCACCATGACTGGAATGAGAAGATCCTTGCGGAATGTTATGCCCCAAACACGGCTGCCAGGATCGTCGACAACCAGAACCGTATACTCAAAATATCAAACAATTACCGTTATATAAGTTTCAATTTCGGCCCGACCCTCCTTTACTGGATGCAGTATCATGAACCGGCAATCTATAAGGCCATCCTGGAAGCAGACCGCTATAGCATGAAAAGGCACAACGGGCACGGCAATGCCATAGCCCAGGTCTATAACCATATCATAATGCCTCTTGCATCCCGCCGTGACAAGTGGATCCAGATCCAGTGGGGCATAAAGGATTTTCAGTCCAGGTTCGGCAGGTTTCCGGAAGGGATGTGGCTGCCTGAAACAGCGGTCGATCTGGAAACATTGGAATTGATGGCAGAGGCAGGCATCAGATTTACAATCCTCGCCCCGCACCAGGCATTGAGGATTAAAAAGATCGATATGCATGAGTGGATGGATGTAAGAGGCGGAAAAATCGATCCTACGCTGCCTTATCGATGCTTTTTAAGCAACGGACGTTATTTAGACATCTTCTTTTTTGACGGCCCGATTTCTAATGCCATAGCCTTTGAAAATATACTAAAAAGCGGCGACCTGTTTATCAAGCGCCTGTTGTCAGGGTTTTCAAACGAAAGGGTATGGGATCAAATCCTCTCCGTGGCCACAGATGGCGAATCCTACGGACATCATCACAAGTTCGGCGAGATGGCCCTTGCATATCTCCTTTCCCATTTAAAGGAGCATCATGTTGAGCTTATAAATTACGGAGAGTATCTTGAACTTTATCCCCCCAGGTTTCAGGTAGAGATCCTTGAAAATACCTCCTGGAGCTGTGCACATGGTGTAGAAAGATGGCGAGGGGATTGCGGGTGCGACTCAGGCAGCTATCCTGAATGGAATCAGGCATGGAGGGGGCCTCTGCGGCAGGCCCTGGATCATCTCAAAACCCTCATAGATTCTATATTCGAAAGCCAGGCCAAACAATATCTGAAAGATCCATGGGATGCGATCGAGGATTATGTCGAAATCATAATCGACCGCTCCCCTGGCAAAACAAATGCCTTTTTCTCCGAACATCAGGTCGAGGAGCTTAAACCCTGCAAAAGGGTGAATGTCCTCAAATTGATGGAGATGGAGAGATCCGCTCAATTGATGTTTACAAGCTGCGGATGGTTCTTCGATGATATCAGCGGCATAGAGACGGTCCAGCTCCTCAAATATGCGGCGCGAGCCATTCAACTGGCGGGCGCTTTCACAGGGGAAGACATCGAGCGGCCTTTTATGGAGACCCTGTCCCAGGCCAGGAGCAATATCCTGAAAAAGGAGACAGGAGAAAAGATATACCAGAGGGAGGTGCTCCCTCTGAAGGTGGATCTGAAAAAGGTGCTGAGACATTTTGCGATAAGCTCCCTGTTCGAAAGTTATGCGCCAAACCAAAAGATTTACTGCTTTCAGGTGGCATTAAAAGATTTTAAGAGGGGGTTCAAAAATGGCGCAGGATTGGCTATGGGAAGGACAAGGATAATCGACCAAACCACCCTGGATATTATGAATGCGGATTTCGCCGTGCTTCATACAGGCGGACAAAATTTTACTACATATATAAAAGAGCCTCCTTTCGATAAACAGTTCGGCAAGCTTATAAGATTCCATTTCTGGAAATTCAACCGCCGTAAATTAGATATGCTCAAAAACAACCTGGATCAAAATTTTCAGTCTTATGCCTTGAGCCTGAAGGACCTCTTCCTGGATGAGAGGAGGAAGATCGGCCAGTCAATGAACCGCCATATCCTGAAGGACTTTGAGCGCTCCTATCGCAGGATATATGAAGAATACAAGACGGTCATGGAGCATCTCCAAAGCATGGATATTCCAGCGCCCCAGGGATTCCGTCTGGCAGCGGAGTATTCCCTGACAGGCGACCTGAAAAATGAGATCGAGCGTCTTTTAAAAAAGAAAGGGAAAGGCGGCAGGGAATCTATCCTTGCGATTCTCGACCAAGGCAAAAAATGGCAGATATCTCTAGGCAGGCATATGATCAATGAAGCTATCAAAAACCAGCTTGAAGTAGCTGTAAACAGACTAAGGTCTGACCCCTTGCAAAAGCACCTTTTAAATGTCATAAATACTCTGTTTGATGTAATAGACAGGTTAAAGCTGGATATAGAAATGTGGCATATACAGAATCTCTTCTACGATCTTTTCCATTATAAATTTTCCAAATACCCCCAAGATCAGATAAAGGACATCATCCAGGATTTCAAGGCGTTGGGAACAAGGCTCAACCTTTTTATCGATTAATAATTAATCTTAGCGCTCTATCTTTTTGTAATCCTATCAATTAATTAAGGGCAGATTCGGTCCGCCAATTTTGACAAATCCCGCGCATGATATTAATTTATAATTAGTCAAACGATAAGGAACTTATGACATAGCAGTTTATAGACTATCATTATCATAGGATATAGAAAGGAGGTATATAAAATGTTATGGGATCTTCTTCATGATATGAGGGAACTTCAGAATGAAATCGACGGCCTTTTTGAGTGGCCATCGATGCTTCCCAGGCTGTATTATACCACCGCACGATCCAAATACCCGGCTATGAATCTGAGGGAGACTGAGGACAATCTGTTTCTCGATGTAAACATCCCTGGGCTGGAAATGGATAAAGTGCAGATAAACATCAAGGATCACATCCTCAGTATAAATGGCCAGAAACCTTCACCTGCAGGCATTGAGGCAAAAAACTACCACAGAAGGGAAAGAACGACCGGCAGTTTCATAAGGGCTGTTGAACTCCCTATGGATGTGGAAATAGAAAAGGTGACAGCTACCTATGAAAACGGGATTCTTACGATAACCCTTCCAAAAGCAGAGAGCGCAAAGCCTAAACTTATCGAGGTAAAGGTAAAATAATTCAAAAAGATGGAGGTGATTAAAATGGCAAATCTTCCTGTGAATGTAAAGCCGAAGGAGGCTCAGAAAAAACCGGCGGAAAGCACCAGTGAACGAATAACCATAACCCCTGCTGTGGATATCTTTGAGAGCAAGGATGAAATGGTAATGCTGGTGGATATGCCGGGGGTAGCCAGAGAAGATGCGCAAGTTAAGGTCGACAATGGGATTATAACCATATCAGGCGAAGCCAGGACACCTGCAGGCGGGGACCTCAGGTACTGGGAATTCAGCCCTTGCTTATTTAACCGTGCCTTTGAGCTGGGCGCTGAGGTGGACCAGGAAAAGATCGAAGCCGATTACAAGAACGGGATTCTGACTGTGCATTTGCCTAAGAGAGAAAAGGCAAAGGCAAGACAGATTCAGATAAATGTGAAATGAAACGCATATTAATCTTTGATTCATATTTACAATATTGATATTTAAATCATTATCCTAACGTCTTAATTTTCGGACGTCTGAGTAATGACTAAGCACAATATCAAAGAAAGGAAGTGATGATATATGTCTTTGGTGCCATGGAGACAGAAGCATCCATTGGCTGATCTTAGATCAGAGATCGATAATATATTTGATCAATTCTTTGGCCGCATGAAGGGTTTCGATCTAGAGCCTTGGGAGGGCATGGCGGCCAGAACACCCGCAGTTGATATGGAGGAGACAGACAAAGACATCCTGGTCAAGGCAGAGATGCCAGGACTGGATCCAAAGGATTTTCAGGTTTCATTGTCTGGAAACTCTCTTGTGATAAAAGCGGAAAAAAAGGAGGAAAAGGAGGAAAAGAAGAAGAACTACCATATGACTGAACGCCGCTACGGTTCCTTTTTCCGTTCCATCCCCCTTCCATGTGAAGTTGAAAGCGGCAAAATAGAGGCAAGCTATACCAAAGGAATACTGGAGATCAAACTGCCTAAGTCGGAGCCAGTCAAGGCTAAGACTATCACCTTAAACGCGAAATAGATCGGATTATTAAAAGGATGGCGGCAGGCTCCAAAAGCATGCCGCCATCCTTTTGTCTTTTCTTGTAACAGCTCAATATGTTATGCTTTTATCATGGATTTTCATTACGATAAATACCCTCCCAATTTAGCCTGCCGTTTTTAGCGCAGCTTTTCTGAATATTTATTATAAACAAAA
>JAFGSM010000249.1 GCA_016934595.1 bacterium
AATAGATCAAACGGGAGACTGGGATAGAAGATATACGGAGGTTTCTCTATCAAAGGGTTCCTCGGCGTGGGGAAAAGGTTTGGATAATTATCCATTAAAAGATTTAATGTATTTATGGGAAATACGGGATAACTGTGATAATTGGTTTTGTATCATTAAATCGCGTCATTGGTTTCTTGTCATAATATGTAAAATTGGTTATACTAAAATAATAAAGAAACATTTCACGTTACATCGATTTTTTACGATAATTTAATCGCTTAATTGCTTAGATCGCTTAGGGATTTACATTTTTTATATGCGGGTATTCGGGGTAGCATTTTTAATCCGCACAAAAGGCGCTAACTTAAAGAAGATGGTCTCTTAAGAAGTCGAGTTTGCCTTATTTTGTCATTCCATGCTTGACACGGAATCCAGTGTTTTCAACTAGTTCTGGACTCCGGCTTTTGCCGGAGCGACGGGTTTGGCGACTTTTTTACGAGACCATCAAAGAAAGAAATGCAGACATGGTAAACGCCCATGACAATTTTCGTGGCACCACTAATCATGAAAAATATAGTCCATTTTTGCAACATAAGTAAAAAGGAGTTTCTAATATGATGCGTCACGCAGACCTTGTTCTTCTTCACCCGCCCAGTATATACGATTTTCGCAAGAGGTCCGTTATGTTTGGCCCTGTAAGCGATCTTATACCATCCACCCCGATATTCGAGATGTATCCGATCGGTTTTGTGGTGCTTTCCGAATATCTTGGCAAGTATGGATATCAGGTCAGGATCATCAATGTGGCGCTAAAGATGTTGAAGGGTAAAAGATATGACCCTGAAAAGGAGATCGGGGAGCTAAATCCCATGGCGTTTGGGATAGACCTTCATTGGATGCCTCACTGCCACGGCAGTATTGCCCTGGCCGAGATCTGCAAAAGGCGCCACCCCAAAATCCCTGTAATATTCGGCGGTTTGTCCTCAAGCTATTTCCACAAGGACCTTATAGACAATTATCCTGACATCGACTATGTCCTGAGGGGTGATTCGACAGAGAGGCCTCTCCTGCAACTGATGGATTACATAAGGACAGGGGATGGCGACCTTGCACAGATACCCAACCTTACATGGAGAGACAAGGACGGGAAAACGAGGGTCAATCCTCTGACCAATGTCCTGTCCGATCTCAATGGCTTTATTGTGGATTTCTCCTATGTGATGAAAAAGGTGATGCGCTACAGGGATCTTAAAGGCTATACCCCTTATGCAAACTGGCTGGAATATCCGGCCACTGCCGTTTTAAACGTGAGGGGGTGCACGCACAACTGCAAGATCTGCGGAGGGTCCTCCTACTTTTTCAAGAAATCGGTGAACCGTCAAAAACCCGCTTATCGTGACCCGGGGTTGCTGGCAGATGAGATCGGCAAGATTTCAAAGAACATGAATACACCAATCATGATCATAGGGGATATACTTCAGGGCGGGAAGGGGTACGGCGTGGATTTATTAAACGCATTAAAAAAGAAGAGGATCAAGAACCCCGTTGGATTTGAATTTTTTGTTCCCCCTCCTGACGATATACTGGAGATGATCGCTGATGCGATACCTCACTTCAATATAGAGATGTCCCCTGAATCCCATGATGAAGGGATACGCCGTTTTTTTGGCCGTCCATACGGGAATGAAGAGCTGGAGCGGATGCTCGATACCGCCTTGAGGCTTGGGTGCGACAGGATCGATCTCTTTTTCATTATCGGGGTGCCAAGGCAGGACTATAAGTCGGTCATTGATACAGTGGAATATTGTGACAGGCTGTATAAGAGGTTTGCCCACACTAAGAGGTTGCTTCTGTTTATATCGCCCTATGCGCCTTTTATCGACCCTGGAAGCGAGGCTTATGAGAACCCTGAAAAATTCGGCTACAGGATATACTGCAAGACGGTAGAGGAACACAGGAAGGCTATGGAGCAGCCGAGCTGGAAACATATACTTAGTTATGAGACGGAGTGGATGACCAGGGATGAGATTGTGGAAAGCTCATACGAGGCTGCGTTAAAGCTCAATCAGATGAGGATGGATTACGGCCTGGTCTGTGAAAGGAAAGGATTGAAGACACAGAAAAGGATTATCCGGGCAAGGGAGACTATAAAAGAGATCGACCGTATTATGGCTATAAAGGACAAGCATGAGAGGGAGGGCCTGCTGCTTGCCCTTCGTTCAAAGGTGCGCGATCTTAATGAAAACACCATATGCGACAAGAAAGATCTGGAATGGCCTGTCAGGTTCATCCGTATGAGCGTATGGTGGGTAATACGCAACTGGTGGCACATAGAGATTGAGCACCGTTTGGAAAGGTGGAAGGCCCTTATCACCAAAAAGCCGGTCCGCGTAAGCCATCTTTTGGAAAAGGAGGGTGAAAAGTAGAAACAGCTCGTTATAGAAGATTGATTTTATTAAACATTATTTATGCCGAATTGGAAGTCTTCTCACTGTTTGCTGCTCAATTTCCCATTTAAAATTCATCTTTATTATGTTATTTGCTTTATGGCACAAACTGAGTTCCATAGTAACCCCCATGACCTTACAGTCACAACGAAGCATGAAAATGAATAAAAACAAAGTATTGTTCGATCATTTTCATATAAACCCCCATGACCTTACAGTGAAATGAAGAGGATTTTCGCTGGAGTGACAGGTTTGACGAATTTTTACAAGCCCGTCAATCTTCATTCAGTTCCAGTTCAAGCTGCAAAACCCAGCGTTTAAAGAGGAGAAATCCGATAATGATAATCAATATTAAAAGGGTGGCGAAAAGGCCTTTTTTGCGGATTATAAATTCTTCCTGTCTTGTGTCAATCGACTTTTCGACCTTATCGGCTGTAGATAATATCTCATTAGTATATTTCTCTATTTCTTCCAGATCCAGTGTATGGGTAACAGGCACGGCTTCCAGTATCATGCGTTTTCCCGTTTCAAGATCATCTCTCTCATCGAGGACATCAAGCCCTGGATCGATTTCTATCTGTATGACCTTTTCCCAAACCTCGTTTACCCTTTTTTCAGATTCCACAAAGGCCGCCTTTATCTTCTGCCCAAGATTGTATTCTTTCTGGTGCACATCGTGACAGTTTCCGCAGTGATAGATCTCTGTGCCGTCAAACAGGGCTGATGTCGGGTAAAGTATGTCATGGTAGGCATGACAGTCGATGCATCTTGGTTTACCCTGCTTGATAAGCGCTTCCATGTGTTTGCTTTGTGAAAAGTACTCGTTTGTCGCGGTATGGCAATTTCCGCAAACATTGGCTACCTCTGTAACCCCGGCAGGCGCTGCTCCGTGTATGCCATGACATTCAGGGCAGGAAGGCACCAGGCTGGGGTTTTTGTCAGGGATTTTATTGTAAAGTATCTGGCCATGATAGCTGAGTTTATAGAGTTTTAATTGATCGGTTCTCAAATCATATGGAGACATTTTTTCACTGTCTGAATGGCAATGATTACACGTCTCAGCCACCTTCTGGTGGTGTGTCAAGGACTCCAGGTCGGTGTATTTTTTTATGTCATGACGGCCGTGGCAGTCGATGCATATGGCTACGTTTTCGTCTCCTTCTTCAAGAAGGCGGCGGCCATGCACGCTTGTTTTGTAGAGGGAGAGCTGGTCTGTCCTTTTGTTGAATTGCCTCATCCATGAAGAGTTTGAGTGACATCTGGCACAGAATTCTGGAACCTGTCGCCTTGATGGCGCTCCGACATATCCGGAATCCTTTGTCTTGGGACGGTTGAATGATGTGGGGTCGCCTCCGTGGCACCCTGAGCATGTCACATCGCTTTCACCATGAACGCTTCTTCGCCACTGTTCCACCCACTCAGCGGTTTTTTTCCCAAGTTGTGTATGGCACAATATACATGTGTTGGATGCCTTTTTTCTTTCCTTGGCCCATCCGCAAGACGGGCAAGAAAGTTGTAAAAGAAACAGGATTTGCAAAACAGATAAGACAATCACAATATCATATCTTTTTTTATTTATCATGGCTAGATATATTTCCCTAAAAATGTCAATATTATAAAACCTATTATAGTCAAGGTGCCAATGGCTATTGATAAAGGCCTTTTCTTAGGGCTCCTGATCCTGGATGTGTCAAGAAATGGCACCAGAAAAAGGAGCGATATGATAACGATCTGGATAACCACCCCCAGCACCTTGGGCGCCCATCCCCCCAAGAACTCGAATTTTCCTGTCACGGCAAGTATTGCGCACGAGGCCAGGAAATACCACTCGGGCTTGACATTTACCGGGGTATTGAAAGGATCGGCCTTGGTATGAATCGGCGCTGGGAAAAGGGTGGCGAGAGACAAAAGCAGCCCGAAGATGAACAATAGAACTACAACATGTTTGATTATATCCTTGGGCATGAGATATTTTCTTATTGTGAACATGTGGAAGAAAATCAGGATAGACACAAGCATGGGCACCACTACCACATGGAGGGCATAAAACCTGGAAAGGGTTACCTGAGAGACATCCTCGCCCCCTCTTGCGATCAGCTTCAAATAATTTCCTATCCCTGGTATAACCGCGGGGACTTCCGTAACAATGGTTGTCGCCCAGTATGATATCTGGTTCCATGGGAGGAGATAGCCGGTGAGGCCGAATAATAGGGTAAGAATCAGAAGGACTACGCCTGAAATCCATGTAAGCTCTCTGGGCGGTTTGTATGCCCCAAAAATAAAGGTCTGTATCATGTGGATAAAAACGAACAGTATCATGAGGTGAGATCCCCAGAAATGTATCCCCCTTATAAGCCAGCCAAAATGGATATTGTTTGTTATATAACGGACATTCGCGTACGCCTCTGCCACGGTAGGACGATAGTAAAGCATAAGCAGTATCCCTGTTATCACTTCACATATAAAGAGGAAAAGGGTGATCCATCCGAACATCGTGCCGATATGGAGCTTTTTCTTTGGCTCAAGGCTTTTCTTGAAGCTTTCATCAAGATTTGATATGCCAAGCCTTTGCTCAAGAACATCCTCATGGAAACCCCTTGCCGTAAACCATCTAATTAGATCTTTGATCCCTGATGGTTTTTTTGGTTTATTGTCAATAAGTTTTTTCGTAATCATTTTCGTTTGATTTTGATACGACATCTTTTTCATGCCTCTTCTATAATAATTTGGTCATTTACTGCATTTGCCTTGAGGGCGAATAGCGGTTTGGGTGCTGGGCCTGATTTGACGTTTCCGTTTATGTCATATTTGGCCATGTGGCATGGGCAAAAAAGCTCTTCGTTTTTGGAATCCCACTTGACTATGCATCCTAGATGGGTGCACACCGCTGAAAGGCAACGGAATTCACCGTCTTTGTTTATGATGATCACAGGATGCCCCCTGAATTTTGTTATCATGGATTTACCGCATGGGATCTGTGCGATTGGTATGGAAAGTATATTCGGGTCAATGCTGTTTTGCGCAGGCGGGATCAGGAATTTGATGACCGGGTATAAAAACCAGCCGCACAGGGCCAAAAGGAAAGCTGAAACTGAAAAATTGATAAAAAATCTTCTTGTCGCAGCCAATCTCTCTTTTACATCCTTGAAGTCTTTTGCATCTATTTCCTTTGAGTCTTCGTTTTCTGTATCTATATCTTTTATATCCGTATCTTTCATGTCCTTGCTTGACATCTTTTACCCCTCATATTAACCTGTTGTTAAGTTTAATGTCTTAACATGCATTTGATAAAAAAAATCGCTTCCGGTCTGCGCTGTTTTCTATATCGGCAGGGCAAAAGAAAAACTTCGGATATCTTAAAGCCCGTTGTATTTACCTTTTATACCTTTTATATGTGACCGCTCAATAATTTTATGGAACAGCGCCTTATAAAGAGAGTCTATGGTCCATATCCACAGTATATTGAGCAGTCGCTTTTATATAATGGGCTTTAAGGGCTTGAACATTCCCTGTCAAATTACCGATAAAAAAATAAACAGACACTGTCATTCAAATCTTTTTTGCATGACCCCAATGCATTTTGGGAAAAATGATGATAAGAATAAATAGACAAGAATAAATAGACCGATTGCTTTTTCCTTTTTTTATTGATCTTCTGTAACTGTGCAACTGCTCAATATCCTGTGGAAATAATAACTCATTTACGTTTAAGAGCCTATTTTCCCATAACATATTGAGCG
>JAFGSM010000250.1 GCA_016934595.1 bacterium
CATGATGGCCTCGTAAAAAGTCTAAATCGGTCAAAAACATCAGTACGATATTATAAATTTAGTGTATATTTTATTAATATATCGGTGACTTTTAAGCATTAAAAATACTTTTTACGAGACCATCAAATCATGAAAGTTGATATGAACAAACAGCATCCTTATGCAGCTATAGATATTGGGAGCAATACAATCCGTCTTTTGTGTGCATATCATCATTCCCATTCACATCCATTAGATTCCTTGAAGATCTTTGACCGGAGACTCAAGATCGTCCGTTTAGGAGAGGGTTTTGACCTGAGCAGGCGGCTTGCCCCGTCTGCTATGGACAGGGCTGTTAAAGCCCTTAAGGATCTAAGTTATGTTTTACCCGGATATGATCCGGAATTTGTCCATTTGATAGCAACCGGTGTCGTCAGAGAGGCCATAAATCAAAAGGAATTCATTGCAATGGTGAATAAAGAAGTGGGCTTGAATGTCAGGGTGTTAAAAGGCGAAGAGGAGGCTGAATTGAATCTAGTGGGGGCGCGGTCTACCCTGCCGGATATCTCGATGCCTTTAGCTGTTTGTGATATAGGAGGAGGAAGCACTGAGTTAGCTATCCTGACTGCCGATGGAGATAAGCCAAAATTTTTCAGCATACCTTTGGGCGCTGTCAGGATCAAAGAAAGGTTTGACATTTGCGCCCCGATGATAAAACAAATTGAATCTATGATGAACACATTTATAAACAAGAATCTTGAGGATGTCTTTTTTGCTCCGGAAAAAGATGGCAATATCCAAAACCCATATTCCATAAAATCTGTATCCGGATTTGCTTCTATAAAGTTTGAGAACCTGATAGCCACAGCAGGCGTTCCTACAACCCTGGCAAGCATAGATCAGGGTTTGAAAATTTACGATCCGGTAAAGGTGCATGGATATAGTCTCCGGTTAAGCAGGATCAAGGAAATCTATGAAACGCTGGCAGCCTTGAGCCTTGATGAAAGAAGATGTATTGATGGGCTGGGTCAGGGAAGGGAAGATATCATCATCGCTGGAACGGCCATCCTAATCTGCGTGATGGAAAAAACAGGGATAGACCATCTTATTGTCAGTGAAGGAGGTCTGTTGGAAGGGGTTTTGGCTCAAGCATACTCTAAGTTATCAGGCATATTTCCTAAAATCATTAGAGTGTAACCAAAATAGAACATCATCGCTTGTTTCGATTTTCTATTTATCCTAGATTCCGGCTTTCGCCGGAATGACAAATGAGAAATTGCACCATTTTGGTTACACTCAAATCATTATATAACTTTGCATGGAAAAACATAGGGATATAAGGTTTCTTATATTGGTTCTGGATTAGGGTTTAAATAATTTAGTATAATGCTTACAAAATCTATCTTCCATGATCAGGCCTAACTTGGGCCGTTAATCTTAAATAAAATCGTCTCAAGGGGGAACAGAATGAATCCTAAATTTAGTCTTGCCCGGCTATCAGTGTTCATAACAGCCATTATAATTTCATTTTCAGTCTTTTCTTGCAATAAGAGCGAATCTCCAGGTTCAAATATCTCTAACACTATCCATAAGGCCCTGTCCTGGGTTTATGGACGTCCTGCAAATTTTATTGAAGGCGGTTTTATTGAGATGGCGGAAGAGATAATTACCTTTTATATACTGGGTAATAATGCCAAAGATGCCTCCAAAAAAAGCAGCTACATCAAACAGATAGAAAAAAGATTGGATTTTATAGCATCAAGAAAGGATTTTAAGGTTTACCATCAGGAATATACGATGTTTCTTGCTTTGGCTTTTATATCAGAGAAATTGGGATTAAAATCTATCGATTTTCGAAAGATAATAGAGGATCAGTTGATTTCCGATCCCTTCCTCTACCCTTCCTACCATATAACTACACATATATGGAATACCGTATATATGGAAAGGCTGGGTTATAATCCCCCAAAATCGTTGGAATACCTTATGCCCAAAAGCACCCTGTCTATGGAAATTCGTCAAAAATTGCTTTTCCAGCACGTTAACGCTCGGCCTGATCCTCTCTATATAGATCCCATTTCTATAACCATATATGATATGACACACGAGATTTTTTCCTTGACCGATTTTGGCAACCTCCCACCTCCGCCAATTATTGCGGAAAATCAAGACTTCTTTTCGCAGTTGTTTAACCGGGCCATAGAATGGGCCATAGAAATGAAACATATAGATATCCTTGCAGAGCTTATAATGTCTGTAAAGATACTGGATTTGAAGACAGTCCCGTCTGTTCAAAGCGGAATCGAATTCATAATCTCTAGTCAGAAAAAGGATGGTTCGTTTGGGATAACGAATCCAAGCAGGCCAAATGTATACCGGCATGGCATCCTCGTGTCCATCATGGCTCTATCTTTCTGTTGAAAGATATGGATGCGGTTTATTTTCGGGAACAAATTAACGCCCTTCGCTCGGACTTTCTTAAACCTGGCTGAAAACCCGCATGGAAAAATGAAAATTTCTATATGATTAAATTAGCGCCCTTCGGGCGGACTTTGTTAAACCTGCCCGAAAACCCGCATGAAAAAAATGAAAATTCCTATGCGATCAAGTTA
>JAFGSM010000251.1 GCA_016934595.1 bacterium
AATATACAATATATGGCATGGAAATTGGTCATAATGAGAATTGCTGGATGTTTCTGAATTCTTATACATGAAGTAAAACAAATAAAAACGTTCATGGAGATTTTTTAGAAAAACGAAAAGGGAAAAATATGCCGCCAAGAAATGATATTAATAAGATTATGATTATCGGTTCCGGTCCGATTGTGATCGGTCAGGCTTGTGAATTCGATTATTCAGGGACTCAGGCATGCAAGGCCCTGAGGGGGCTTGGGTATGAGATCGTCCTTGTAAATTCCAATCCGGCTACGATTATGACCGATCCCGGGATGGCTGATGTAACATATATAGAGCCGCTCACTGTAGAGGCCCTTGAGGAAATCATAGCCAAGGAAAGTCCTGATGCCCTCTTGCCTAATCTTGGCGGTCAATCAGGTCTTAACCTTTCATCGGAACTTTATAAAAAAGGCATTCTGGATAGATACGGGGTGCAGGTCATAGGGGTTAAGGTTGACGCAATAGAACGGGGCGAAGACCGCATCGCTTTTAAAAACACCATGGATAAGCTCGGCATCGAAATTCCAAGGAGCAAAGCCGTATACAGCGTTGAGGAGGCCGAGCAGGTTGCTGCCGGGCTTGGATATCCTGTTGTTATACGACCTGCCTATACATTAGGGGGAACTGGCGGGGGTATAGTTTATAACATAGAAGAATTGCGTACTGTGGCATCGCGCGGTATACACGCAAGCCTGATCGGCCAGGTTCTCATTGAAGAATCCGTCTTAGGATGGGAGGAACTGGAGCTGGAAGTTGTCAGGGACTCCAAAAATCGAATAATCACGGTATGTTTTATTGAAAATGTGGATGCAATGGGTGTTCATACCGGAGATTCCTTTTGCACCGCCCCTATGCTCACGATTGATAAAAAAATCCAGGAGAAACTCCAGGAATATTCTTATAAGATTGTAGAAGCCATTCAGGTAATCGGCGGAACAAACATCCAATTTGCGCACGATCCAAAGACCGGCCGTATTGTCGCCATCGAAATCAATCCGAGGACATCCCGATCATCCGCCCTCGCATCAAAGGCCACGGGTTTTCCGATCGCCCTCGTATCATCAAAGCTTGCGTGCGGACTTACAATGGATGAGATACCATATTGGCGTGAAGGAACCCTTGATAAGTATACACCTTCCGGTGATTATGTGGTTGTGAAGTTTGCCAGATGGGCCTTTGAAAAGTTCAAAGGGATTGAAGACAAGCTTGGGACACAGATGCGCGCCGTTGGAGAGGTCATGAGCATAGGAAAGACCTATAAGGAAGCCCTTCAAAAGGCTATACGCTCCCTTGAGAATGGCCGTTATGGTTTCGGTTTTGTCAAGGGTTTTTACAAACTGCCACTTGAAGAACTGATGGTAAAGCTGAAGGCCCCTTCCAGTGAACGGCAATTCATAATGTATGAGGCGCTTAGGAAAGGCGCAACCATTCAGGAACTTTATGAAAAAACTTACATTAAACCCTGGTTTATTGAGCAGATGAAGGAATTGGTTGAACTGGAAAATAAGATTTTGGAGTATAAGGGAAAACGGTTGCCTGATGATCTGCTTGAAAGGGCAAAAAAGGAAGGCTTTGCGGATAAATATCTCTCACAGATTCTGGATGTCCCAGAAACTGAAATACGAAGACATAGAGCAAAACTCGGCATTGTGGAGGGCTGGCATGCCGTTCCTGTCAGCGGCGTTGAAAATGCGGCATATTATTATTCCACTTACAATTCGCCTGATTCTGTAAAAGCCAGCAACAATCCTAATAAGGTCATTATCCTGGGCGGCGGGCCTAACCGTATTGGACAGGGCATAGAGTTTGACTACTGTTGCGTGCATGCGGCATTTGCCCTCCGCGACATGGGTTATGAGACCATCATGGTGAACTGCAACCCTGAAACAGTATCCACCGACTATGACACATCAGACAAATTGTATTTTGAGCCTCTTACTGTAGAAGATGTTTTGCAGATATATGAGAAGGAAAGGCCAAAAGGGATAATATGCCAGTTTGGGGGCCAGACTCCATTAAACATTGCCCGTGAATTAGAGGAAGCCGGAGTTAATATACTCGGAACGTCAACAGAGACCATTGACCTTGCCGAAGACCGCGACCGGTTCAGCAAGGTTATGGAAACATTAGGCATACCAATGGCTGAGAGCGGCATGGCCAGCACCGTTGAAGAGGCATTTGAAATCGCCCAAAGAATCGGTTTTCCGCTTATGGTGCGTCCATCTTATGTTCTGGGAGGCCGCGGCATGGAGATAGTCTATGATAAAGATATGTTGAGGGATTATGTCGCTGCAGCGACAAGCGTTACACCTGATCGCCCGATCCTTATTGATAAATATCTCACAGATGCCATAGAGGCGGAAGCAGATGCAATTGCAGATGGAAAAGATGCCTTTGTGCCGGCGATAATGGAGCATATCGAACAAGCCGGCATCCACTCAGGGGATTCGGCCTGCGTTATTCCAACAATAACAATTCACAAAAAACACCTTGATACAATAAATGAATATACAAGAAAGATTGCCAAAGAAATGGGCGTGGTAGGTCTTATGAATATGCAGTATGCGATCTACGAGGACAGGGTCTATGTGCTTGAGGCGAACCCAAGGGCATCAAGGACTGTGCCGCTTGTTTCAAAAGTATGCGGAATCTCTATGGCCCGTATTGCCACAGAGATTATGCTGGGCAAGAATTTGTCTGACTTTAACCTGAAACATGCGAAGATAGCCCATTTCGGTGTAAAGGAGGCGGTTTTCCCATTTTCGATGTTTCCAGAGGTAGACCCGCTTTTAGGTCCAGAGATGAGATCCACAGGCGAGGTTCTCGGATTATCAAATTCTTTTGGCCTTGCCTTTTTTAAGGCACAAGAGGCAGCAAAGTCTCAGCTTCCTTTAAAAGGTAATGTCTTTATTACAGTTTGCGAACGTGACCGGAATAAACTTCTAGTAAAGGCTGCCAGGCAATTTTTAAATCTCGGTTTTAACATAATTGCAACAGAGGGCACCAAGGCATTTCTCAATAAAAATGGCGTTGAATGTGGGCATATTTTAAAAGTACATGAGGGAAGACCCAATATCAATGACGCCATAAAGAACGGAGAGATCGACCTTATAATCAATACGCCATCAGGCAAACTAAGCGCTTATGATGACTCATACATAAGGAAATCGGCCATTAAATATAAAATCCCCTATATCACAACTATCGCTGCCGCATTAGCCGCTTCAGAAGGTATTGCGGCCCGGCTTAAAGGCGCGCCTGAAATAAAATCTCTCCAAAAATATCACTCAGAGATAATAAGATAAATAGATCTGTATTATATAGGCTAATGAGTTATTTTCTGTATTAAATCAAGCTATCCTGAAGGTTATCAACCTTATTTTATCTTATTTTTATTGACATTATAATTTAATTTGGCTATATTTATTTATATAAAGCCAAGTTCTAAAATTTTAGAACACGATAAGCAGATGTTTTTAATATTAGAATATACATTACTGATAAGAATAAATAATTTGTATTCATTCAATAGCCTTTTGACAAACTACTAAGTTAATGCTTAATATGCATTATAAAATCATTAACAACATAGAGGCACGAAAGGAGGCGCTCATAATGAGCAAAAAAAATTTATTGAGCATAGTTTTCATTTTAATTGTAGTCATTATATTTTTGACCTCATATGCGAACCAAGCAGTTAATGCTGATTTGGTATCCCCTTTTGGTTTAGCTACTCTGAGCTTAATCAATCCTTACGCCCTTAGCTACGGCTCAGGTAATTTTTACTATAATATATTTAATCCCTATTCTATATACTCAAGCCCTTATTTTACCAGCAATCCATATATTCTTGGTTACACTCCTGATTTTAGTTACTTAAGATGGGGGTTCCCTTATTCTTATGGTTTTGGATCCGGACTTTTTGGTTTTTATCCGTCATTCTATTGATATTAGTAGATCTAAATTTTGAAAATTTTTTTAAA
>JAFGSM010000252.1 GCA_016934595.1 bacterium
CTCCCGGAGGATCAATGTCTATGAATCCCTGACCGGTTATCGTTAAATCTAAATTGAATTGAACAGGAGAAATTTCTGTGAAGGTGGCGGTAACTGTCTTGTAGCTGTCCAAGTTAAGAAGCACAGGATTTTCGAGACCCATAAGCGATCCACCCCATCCTGCGAATTTCCATCCAGCGGAAGGTTTTGCAGTTAAAGAGATATCAATCCCTTTATCAAAGCTTATTTCGGTATCCTGAAAGTATATTTTGTTTGGAGGTGAAAGCTCGACACCACCGTTTCCGTCCAGGTCTAAGGTCAGATTGACCGCATCATTCTCATAAGGATTCAATATGGTTGTGCCGTCGCTGAATACACGTAATACAGCCACATAAGGTGTGGAATCGCCTTGTATGAGTTCTACTTTGCCACGGCCAAGGTCATGAATCTTGTAAAGATATAGGTCGATAAAAGTTTTCGTTTTAAAATCCTCAAGATTCGCTTCGCCATCCAAACAGCATTTAAAATTCAATCCGGCATATTGACCGGGAGTTGTTGTTGAATTCATTTTAACAAAATAGGATGAATGATGAGTTGGATTAATAACCAAAAGGCCTTCTCTTTCTCCATCACTTTTATCGATTTCGCGATAATATCCCATGATGGCATCAAATGCGCTTTTAAAGGCATAAAAGCTGCTGCCGCTTGGTTGAGGCGCCGTTGGTTTTGTGGTTATAAAGTAGGCAAACCATTCTTGATTACTATCCATTTCCAGGGAAAAGATCCCCATATTTATGTTATCCCATGAGTGAGAAGATGTGAAATGACGATTTATGTCAAATGTGGTTCCTGGTCCTTTGATCGTGTGGTTTTTCTGGCTCAGATTCAGGTTGCGCAGTTCATCTAAATCGATGCCTACCTCGGCATCGTCAGGTCTGTAAACCACCTGAATCAGATGGCCTATATCGAAAGCGGCTTTTGGCTGATTTGGAAAGCTGATTATCAGGGATGACAAGAGGATGAGATATAAAATATATCGTATTGTTTTTATGAACATATCGCCCTTCAATGTTTCAGTATCTCTTCAAATTTTTCAACACGTGCGATGCTACCCTGGGTGAAATTGACCTTTATATAGCCTGTAAATTTTTCTTCCTTTAGCACCTTGATACAATCCAAAAGGGCAGAAACCTTCTGCGCTCCGGTTTTTTTCCTCTTTTTTGGACTTATTATTTGACCTTTATCCATATTCCCTTTTGATTTTTCGTTATCTTTGTTTATCATTTCTTATCCTCCTGCATATCTTAAGTTGGGCCTATTTGTTATAGGATATATTTTGTGGGCCCATTTCCCCAAGCAATCTTTTGGCCTCCCTGGTTTCGCGAAGATTCATTTGAGAACCGGCGGCCTTTCGAAGGTAGATCGAGGCATTTTCTAAGTCCCCGTTTTTCAAATAACATACTCCCAGGTGATAGGCGTACAGGGGATTATCCATTAGCAGTCGGTCAAACTGTTTGTATATTTCTATTCCTTTGTCGTAATTGCCCTGTTTGAAGTAAATCCATGCAAGCGTGTCTAGTGTATTGGGCTGATTAGGAAAGTGTTCGTTTAGTCTTGTGGCCAATTGCCTGGCCTTTTCTAAATTTTCCACTGATGGGAAAAATTCTGCGTAGAGGTAGGCCAGATTATTTTCTGCTGGTGGATACCCCGGATGATCTGTCAGGATTTTTTCAAATGCATCCTTAGCCTTGCCGTACTCTTCACCCTTTAAAAAGAGTGTTGCTATTGCAAAATCAGGAAGTAGTTGATCAGGATATTTATTCTTGATGCCTTGGAAATATGCATACCCCTCCTTCTTCTTCCCCTCCTGAGAAAAGATGTCTGTCATAAGTAAATAAGGAATAATCCAGTTCGGCTTTGCTGTGATTGCCTGGTCAAGGTATTCTGAAGCCGTTTGAAAATCATGTTTGAATATGTAAACTTTCCCCAACAGATGATATATGCGATGAATCTCATTTTTGGGAAAATTCTGGATACTCCTGATACATATTTCGATTGCCTCATTAATTTTATTTTCATTAAGGAGGCTATTGATCCATTCCTCAAGTGCAATAAAAAAACCATGATTGGCTTCTAATGCATTTTTAAATCTTTGATAAGCCTCTGTTTTTTTGTCCTTCTTAAGTAATATAACTCCCATTCTATAATCAGCCATGAAGTTTTTGGGATCAATATCAAGTATATTTTGATATAACGTCTGGGCATTCTCAAAGTCTTTAATACTCAGATAGGCATCACCAAGTCGACCCATTGCGTAAATATCCTTAGGGTTTTTTTCAAGAAATCCCTTGATCTGATCCACGATGTCCTTTACATATCCCTTTTTCCAATAAATATCGATAAGGGCGTCTAGTGCTGAATATAATTTAGGATCGATGGCAAGAGCCCTTTTAAGATAATTCTCAGCGAGCATCTCTTCTTTGTTCAAGAAATGCGCCTTGGCCAATCGCTCGAATGAAGGGGCATGATTCGGCTCCTGGTCTATACAAATGGCGAAATCCCCTATAGCGTCAATGGCCTTTTTGTTTTTAAGGAATATTTCTCCCCTCATGAAATGGGCATGAAAATCCTTTGGATTTTTTTTGATGATAAGGTTCAGTTCTTCAAGGGCCAA
The DNA here is from genome assembly GCA_016934595.1 of bacterium. Classification (GTDB taxonomy): domain Bacteria; phylum SZUA-182; class SZUA-182; order DTGQ01; family JAFGSM01; genus JAFGSM01. The sequence continues at coordinate 2,654 of JAFGSM010000252.1, forward strand.
ATCAGGTCTGTTCTGATCAAAAAAAACCTGCGCAAGCCGCTTGGATATCTCAACCGTTTCCACATTCTCAGGATCAATGGCCGCAGTCTCTTTCAAAATTTGAATCGTCTTCTCAGGTTGCTGATTATCTTCATAAAATTTTGCAAGGGTGAGGCGGAGACTATATCCTGGAGAGATATATTTGATAGCATTTCGCAGAACATTTTCTGTTTTTTCTTTTTCCCCTTTCTGAATGTATGCCTGTGCTAATAATATCCTGAATTCCTCAACATCCGGTTTCTCATGAATCAGCTTCTCCAATATGAGGATTCCCTGATCAGGGGATTTTGCAATATCCAGATAAAATCTGGCAAGGTGAAGATGCTCATTATTCTTTTTATATATTTCCTCGGCTGCCTCAAAATTATCCTCATTGATAAAAAGTTCCGCCAGTGCAAGATAAAGCCTCCTTTGTCCCTCTATATTTGATATTTTTGATATCCCTTGTTCCAACAAGGTCTTGGCCTTATTTGCATACTTTTGCTGGATGTATATTCCAACAAGCTGAAGATATGCTTCAGTTTTATCCTTTTCCAACGCAATAATTTGTTGAAGGATTTTTTCTGCTTCTGGGAATTTTTTTTGAACAATCCTGATGGAGGATTGTAATAAAAGCGCCTCCAAATGGGATGGCGCTTTGTCTAAAACAAGGGCTGCCCTTTCTTCGGCTTCATCCAGCCTCCTTGCAAGAAAAAATAGTCTTCCAACGAGTATATGGGCATCCAGACAGTCTGGATTCAGCTCAATAGCCTTGTTTGCCAATGCAAATGCCTGCTTAAAATTATTTAGATAGAACTCGCAATGAGCCAGTCCATAATAGGCCTTATCAAAATTGGGATCTATCTGAATAGCATTCTTGAATTCCAATTTTGCCTTTGTAAGATCTGGTTTTCCAGCTAATTTCATTCCCTTTTGATAAAATTTATCCCTTTTTTCTGCCGGGGATGCACATCCCCCTGCCAAAATCAAAA
>JAFGSM010000253.1 GCA_016934595.1 bacterium
AGCCTTGGTTTTTTTTCTTTTATAATCGACAAGATTTCCATGCCATCTTTTTGAGGAAGGGATGTATCTAAGATAACAAGATCTGGTGAGTTTTTTTCAAATAAATCAAGCACCTCCGGCCCTGTCTTTGCTATTAGTATTTCATAGCCCTGTGATTCAACTGCTGAGGCAAGATGCTGAAGGGCGTTTATCTGATGATTTCCAAAGATAATCTTTTTTTTATTCATAAGACGGGTAGCTGAACATAGGTTTTATTAAACAATGTGTATTCAAATTTATTTCTAAAATAGATCCTGTTTTCATTTTATGTGGCGCCGATAGTCGAAATGATTGTTTATCTCTAGAATTTAGTTAAAAAATATCTATCATCCAGTCAATATATATATCGGCTTTTTTTTAAAAAACAGCCAGTATTGATTAAAATTTCATAATCAAAGAATGACCAACCTCTGTATTTTTTGTGATCAGCAAAAACCGGTTAGTTGAAACCAATATCTATAACATTCTGATTTTATTGTTTTTATTTAAAAAGATACTTTTGGTATGCCATTTGCTACTATCAATAAACGTCGGCCGTTGTTAGAGCAGTTGTGAGATCGTATGATACTGATAACTGCCAAGGGGGGGTTACAACGGCCTTTATTGTCTTTACAAAACTGGATGAGGTGATCAAAATGAAACGGGCAACATTGGATAGAGGACTTTATATAAGTAAGGAAAACAAAATATTGGTAAAGCTTTTCGAGGAGAGTTTGAAAGAGAAACTTGATGAGATATTCAGGAAGGAATCACCGAATCTGTATAATGATCTTAGCAAGGGTCTGAAAAAGGCCATCTGTAATCTTTGTCCCGGCAATGGGGATGGCACAGACGCCAGTCGGAATCATTGATTATCATCTATGATTCGACAATTATTGTTAAGGTTCATTAGCCTTTCTCTAAGCAGTGTAAACCTCTTTTCAACCTTGGTGTTTTGTATGGCGATTGAAAGAGCCTTCTTTGTCCCAACCATGATTATAAGCCTTCTTGCCCTGGTCAGGGCCGTGTAGATAAGATTTCGTTGCAGAAGCGGATAGTGTTGCATGCTTACAGGCATTATGATGGCTTGATATTCGCTTCCCTGCGATTTGTGAACAGATATGGCATAGGCAAGTACAAGTTCGTCCAGATCTGCTATGTCATAATTGACGGTATGGTCGTCATACTTGACAGCCAGCTCCAGCATATCCTCATCCAGATGTATCACATTGCCGATATCGCCATTGAACACATCCTTGTCGTAGTTATTTCGTATCTGCATCACCTTGTCATGAAGCTTGAATATCCTTCCCCCCCTCTGAATCCCAGGGCTTACAGGATTCAGATGCTTTTGAAGTTCCTGGTTGAGATTTGCCGCGCCAACAACACCCTTGTTCATGGGGGTTATAACCTGTATGTCCTGATATGGATCGAATCCGAAACGGTTGGGGATATGTAACTTATAGAGCTCTATAATCATATTGAGGATCTTCTCGGGATCTTCCTCAGTGATAAAGAAAAAATCCCCCTTTTCACCCTTTTTGGGGATAACGGGAAATTCTTTTTTAAGTATCCTGTGGGCGTTTGATACGATCAGGCTTTCTTGCGCCTGCCGGAATATTTTTTCCAGTTTTACCATATCTATAATATTCGATGAACAGATATCTCCAAGCACATTCCCTGCGCCGACGGACGGCAACTGGTTTGAATCTCCGACCAGAATCATGGACGCATAGGGATGTATTGCTTTGAGCAGATGATACATGAGTATGGTGTCCACCATGGACACCTCATCCAGAATTATCAGATCGGCCTCGATGGGGTTTTGTTCATCTTTGAGAAACCTGCCTTTCTGCGGGCTGAATTCCAGGAGGCGATGAATGGTTTTGGCCTTGTGTCCTGTTGCTTCCTGCATCCTCTTTGCGGCCCTGCCTGTCGGTGCAGCGAGGATGATTCTGATTTTGAGTTCATTGTATATGCTTAGAATAGACTTAATGATTGTCGTTTTTCCTGTGCCGGGCCCGCCTGTTATTATCATGATCTTTTTTTCCAATGCCTTTGCCACGGCCTCTTTCTGGATGGGGTCAAGGGTTATCCCCATTTTCCCTTCCACCCAGTCAAGGGCCCGACCGGAATCGACAGCCCTTATCCGCTTTTTATAGGTCTTGAGCCTGTTGATCAGACGGCAGATACCTGCCTCTGCAGTGAAAAAAGCGGCAAGATAGGCGCATTTTATAGACTGATTTTTTGAATCCTTATAAAGCGCCTCCTCTATCTGTATCCTTTGCTCTATCGCCAGATCATTTATCGCTTCGTTAACCAATTCATTGTTAAGCCCAAGGGTATTTTGGCATTCCTCGATCAATACAGGCATAGGGAGAAAACAGTGTCCCTTGTCTGCCATCTGGTTTAAGACAAAAAGTGCACCAGCCTTAGCCCTCACCAGTGAATCTGCAGGCATGCCCAGTTTCATCGCAATCTTGTCAGCGGTCTTGAATCCTATCCCGAAGATATCAGTGGACAGACGATAAGGGTTTTCCCTAACAATTGAAATGGCCTCCTGGCCATAATGTTTATAAATCTTTACTGCGAGCGCAGCGCTGACATCATGCCCCTGAAGGAACACCATGATCTGTTTGATCTCCTTTTGAGTCTCCCACGCCTTTGTTATCATTCCTATCCTTTTCGGACCTATCCCTTCTACCTCGCCAAGCTTCTCAGGTTTTGATTCAATAATATCCAGCGTGTCCTTTCCGAATGCCCCGACAAGCCGTTTTGCCATAACAGGGCCGATACCTTTGATCATGCCTGAGGAAAGGTATTTCTCAATGCCTCTGACACTTGAAGGAACAAGGCAGGTGAAGCTTTCGACATGGAATTGAGGGCCGAATTTTTTATGGGACATCCATCGCCCTTTAACATTCAATATCTCTCCGGGTTGAACCCCTGCAAGATTGCCAGTTATTGTAATCTCACCGTATTTGTCTTTGGCCCTGAATCTCGCCACCGTGTAACTGTCCTCATCGCTCTGATAGACAATCCTTTCAACTTCTCCTTCTAAACTCTGGCACTCATTGGGGATTCCAAACATTACATGTTTCCCTTGTTATTTTAATGATTGATGGTTTATGGCTTTTACTTTTCTACTATCTAATATAAATTCTTATTGATAGCATATAATTTTCTATCACTCAAACCATTAAATGATTTCCCATGGATTATGGTCTAACCTCGCCCTTCAGGATAGTGATTTCAGTTCAGTTTTTCAGGACTTTAGAAACGTATGCAATCGCCGAAACTATAGTTTTTCAGATAATTAATTACATTTTCTTGCTATGGCAACCCCTTTTGGATTAAAAAGTTCAAGGGACTAATTTTGAAATTAATTATCTGAATGTCTATATCTATACCAAAACAGGGTGATAATGAAATCCTTATTAACCAGATATTGTCATAAAGTAATAGAAGCAAGGGAGGCGAAGAGGCCATAAGATTTATTTTAAAAAACCCGCCTAAATTATAATGTATTTTTTTGCCTGTGATGGATGTGCTTGATATGATCAACAAATCCCGTAAAATTGGTTTTGATATACAAATAATCGTATTGAGACCTGAACTAAGTTGCTTGTCAAGGTCATTAAGTTAAGCCTTAAATCTTTCTGAATGCCACCTTTTAAAAAGGGGATATTAAAACACAAAAATGCTTAACTTAATGACATTGAGTTGCTTGTACAATTTCAGTATTCATATTATTTAATCAAGGTACGGGCAGTGTAGTACTGATTTCGGTTTGATTTGAAGATATTGTGGCATGGGGGGAGAGAGTTTTTATTGTGTTTTCAATTTAGAGGTTTAAAGGACATGCTGAGGCTTGTTAGAAAGGGTATTTTGATTGGGCTTATAATTGGCGGAATTTCAGGCATTCTAGAATCGCTGCTCGTGGCCCTGACCGCTTACAACCTTAGGTTTTCCTATATCCCTTTTGTATACAGTTTTGATTTGACAGGGGGATGCCTTCTTGGCCTTTTTTTTGGGATAGTTTTGGGAATTACTAAATTATCAGATACAGGGATCATGCGCAATGTTGACAAGGAGAGATTGTCCATTTGCATTATTTTCACAGGGATTTTGTATGTGCAGGCACTAATTAAGATCGGATCCAAATTAGGATACAGTGTCATTTTTTATGAGGCAGTTTTGTGTGCTCTTGTTGTGGCATTACCTTTAGTTTGGGGCATGTACAAGGTCATGAATAAAAGCAGGAGATTTCCATTTATCTCTTTCATCATGCTGACGTTTATTACTGAATTAGTTATCACAGAGGGTTTTTACTTGCACAGAAGATACTTCCCAAACGCCCTTACCTTAAAGAGCATCGGGGAAACCTTGCTTGTTTTCATCCTTTTAGTGTTTATATATATGATGTTTCAAAGGCTGCTTTCTTGGCTGCCGGTATCTAAAAGACATCTTACATGGGATCGTAAGGCAGTCGCATTCCTTTTATTGTTTATTCCTGCCGGTTTAATAATCGGCGTGGCGGCATATGCATCCGTACAGCCCAGGTTCGTATTAACTGGAGAAAAATCAAGGCAAACAGAAACTTTGTTAACATGGATATATTCGAAGGAACGGCCAAATATAGTGTTGATCTCTATAGATACCTTAAGGGCAGACAGACTGGGTGTTTACGGCTATTCTAATAATACTAGCCCTCATATTGACAGGCTTGCTCAGGAAGGCACATTTTTCAGGCTTGCGGTCAGCCAGTCTCCCTGGACATTGCCTTCTCATGCCTCGATCATGACCTCGTTATATCCAAGTCAGCATGGAGCAAACAAGGAAGGGGCTCTGCTTGACAAGACATTTCTGACGTTGGCGGAGGCGTTAAAGGAGGAAGGGTATAATACCGCTGCTTTTACTGGCGGCGGCTGGCTTTCGAGAGGTTTTGGCTTTCAGCAGGGATTCTGCCTGTATGACGATAAAGCAGAAGAGTCCCTGAACCTCGAATATCGTCCCATGCCTGCAATAATCAGCTTCCCTGTGTTTAGGAACAGACGAGACTTCTTCTTTTCGGTGGCAAAAATAGTCCAATGGTTACGTGTAAATGCAAAAAAAGAGGATAGATTCTTTCTGTTCATTCATACATACGAAGTGCACAATTGGTTTTTTAACAAAAGGAGGCTCGAGCCGTATCTGGATAAGATGGGGATTCAGTTCAACGAGAATCTGAAAGACCTGCGGTTTGATCTAATAGGGCTTATGATGGATGCCAATGAGGAACAACTTTCTTATATGAAGGCGTTATACGATGCAGAGATAATGTATACAGACAATATGTTGGGTATACTGTTTGACGAGCTGAAATCTTTGGGACTGGAGGATAATACACTGATTGTTTTGACCTCGGATCATGGGGAGGGTTTTGACCCAGGCATGAAGCGGGTCCATCATGGAGGGCGGCTGCACAATGATCAGATACTCGTACCGCTAATTATTAAGCTGCCAGGCACTATTCCATCCAATAAAGAAATTGATGCCACTGTCCAACTAATCGACATAGTGCCTACAATCCTTGATATAGCTAATATTCAAATGGCAGATCAATTTAAAGGCCGGTCCCTGCTGGACTTGATCCTTGATTCTAATACGAGCAGGGATTTTCCAGCATATAGTGAAGAACTATGCTTAAGGTTTAACAAGCAAAATGAAAGGGAATCTGTCAATAATGACTTGTACAGGATGGTATCGGTTATTAAAAATGGCAAAAAGTTGATTTGTTCTCCTGAACGTGAAGAGTTTTACGATATCAGTGCCGATCCATGTGAAAGGTCGAATTTGATCACAGGAACATGTCCTGATGCAGAGGCTCTAAATGATCTAATAGATATCTTTATTAGAACTAACAAACCGGTATATAATCGAAAAGACCGCCATGGAAAAGACGTTCATCTTGACAAAGACACGATAGAGAAATTAAAATCCCTTGGCTATCTGAATTCTGGCAATCTGAATTGAATCCAGTGCCTAACATGCCATAGGTCTTATTGTTTAGATTTAAAAAGGGGATAGAATGGATACACGAAGGATCATGGGCATTACGATGGGAGACCCTTACGGGATAGGCCCTGAGATAATCATAAAGACTATAAATGAAGAAGAAAAGACAGACGACATTCTGGTTGTGGGAGACTATGATACAATGCAAAGGGCAAGGGATTTAACCAGGTCAGGGAAAGGGGTTTATCCCATTAGATGTCTTGATGAGTTAGAACCTGAAAGACCAGATGTGCCTGTACTTGAAGCATTCAGGGTTTCCCATAAGATTGACGTGCAAGGTGAGAAGGGTCCAACAGCAAAAGGCGGCGAGGCCTCGATAAGTTTTATCCGTCGAGCTGCAGAGATGGCCTTGGATAAGAAGATCGCAGCAGTGATTACTGCCCCTATATCAAAAGAGGCGATCCATATGGCCGGCTACCGATATGCCGGACATACGGAATTCCTTGCTGAAATGACTGGGGCGGAAAGTTTCGCAATGATGCTGGTTGGTGGTCCTTTAAGGGTTATTCTGGTTACCACTCATTGCGCCCTTTCAATGGTGTCCAAGATAATAGATAAAGAAAGGATATACAATATCCTCAGGCTTGCACATGATTGGTGGATAGAACATTTAGGCTATTCGCCGAAACTGGCGGTCGCTGCGCTGAATCCACATGGAGGCGAAGGCGGGATATTCGGCGAGGAGGAAGGGCTTCATATAAGACCTGCTGTTGAACAGGCAAGAGGGGAGGGTATAGACGTTAGAGGCCCGTATCCGTCCGATACACTTTTTTATTATGCAAAAGATGGAAGATATGACGCTGTTGTTGTTATGTATCATGACCAGGGCCTTATTCCACTGAAGATGCTATCGTTTGGTAATGGTGTTAACTGCACTATAGGGCTTCCTATAATCAGGACATCGGTAGATCATGGAACGGCATACGATATCGCATGGAAAGGTAAGGCAGATCCTTCCAGCTTGAAGGCGGCCCTCAGAATGGCCAGGGATTTATCATCAAAAAGCTTTGTATGAAGATCTATATCAGGTATTTTTAAATAAATTTAAGGCATAATTGTGAGGATTCATGGGTGTTTCATTTAAATATCGTCCTGCGGATGGCCAGCATTTTCTAATAGATCAGAGATACATCTCAAAGATACTGGATCTGGCCGAACTCAACTATGATGATGAGGCGCTGGAGATCGGCGCAGGATACGGCGCATTAACTATACCTTTGAGCCGAATGGTTTCAAGGGTCGTGGCTATAGAGAAAGACAAAAGGCTCGCTCAATTTCTTAAAGAACGTTTTTCAAATGTTGCCGAACGTATAAGCATAATAGATGCGGATGTCATGGATGTGGACTTTGTAAAGGTATTTGAAGATTTTTCCAAGCCGCCTATTTTGCTTGGAAACTTGCCCTATTATCTTGCAACCCACCTCATTCAGAGGTTATTGCATCTAGGAAATTATGTTAACAGAATGATTTTTATGGTGCAAAGAGAGGTAGCCGAAAGGATGACGGCAAGACCTTCCACAAAGCCTTACGGATATCTGAGCCTTGTTGTGGAATATTTTGCCAGGGCAGAGTGTTTATTGGATGTCCCGCCTTGTGTATTCAGGCCCAAACCTGACGTGGAATCTAGTGTCATAATACTGGAACCAAGACGAACTTCCCCTGTTGATGTAACCGAAGCCGGGGAGAAGGCATTATTCAGACTCATCAAGTCCGCATTTAGTCACCGGCGTAAGACATTGATTAATGCCCTGAAACTGGACCGGTCATTGAATTTTGCGGATATAGAAGGTGCATGCCAGCTTTGTGGATTTGAAAAAAACATAAGGGCTGAGAAACTGACCTTGGATGATTTTTCTAACCTTAGCAAGGCGCTTTTCAATTGAGCCTTTATTGCCTTTCATTTTTCTTTCAGCTCTTTATTTTTATTAATTATTGCCGTAAGTCAAGGTGGTTAATAATAACATTCAGTATGAATATTTTTCACTTTCAATATTTTGATGATCCTTCCCATCTTTATGATCCTTATTAATATCTTTACGATCATTTTTGGTCCATTTGCCATTTTTGAAATACGGAGAAGCAACCTTTATTGTCCTGCCGTCTGGGAACTCTATATAGGCTATCTCATTCAGGATATCCAATGATGTAACCCTTCCTTCTTCTCCATTAAGAATCAAAATGTCTCCTATCTTTGGAAGCCTGGTCTTGGCTTGTAAATAAATATCGTGTTCATAGCCCAAACAGCACATAAGACGTCCGCATATCCCCGATATCTTGTTAGGGTTAAGGGTCAGATTCTGGTCTTTTGCCATCCTGATGGAAACTGGATCGAAGTCCCGCAAGAAGTTAATACAGCACAACTCGAGGCCACAATTTCCTATTCCCCCAATGATTTTGGCCTCATCTCTCACCCCAATCTGCTTCATTTCAATACGGGTTTTGAACTCAGAGGCCAAATCCTTGACCAAATCCCTGAAATCTATTCTTCCTTCGGAGGTAAAATAAAAGATGGCCTTATTCCCATCGAATGTATATTTGACCTTGATCAGCTTCATAGTCAAACCCCTGTCCCTGATCTTTTTCTCGCAGATGTTTTTTGCCCTTTCACCCATTTCCTTATTGCGCTTTATTTGCTCGCCATCCTGATCATTTGCCAGACGTACCACCTTTCTTAAGGGTTTTTTGGTAGGCTTCTTCTGAACATATTGAATCGGTTTGGCCACATATCCGCATTCAAGCCCTTTATCAATCTCAACTATACACCATTTGCCGAGTTTGAGTTCCAGACCGTTGGCCAGATAGTCGTATATCTTGCCTGTATTATCGAATTTTATGCCTACGATATCGATCAATTGAGGGATTTTTATCATATCATTACCATTTCTTTGTTAGTGCTTTTATCCCATTGCCACAAGAGGCAGTCCATGGCGATTTTTGGGTTTGCGTTATTCTGCAGGGCTTCCATTGTCTGAAGGATAATATCGATCCTGTGCATGGCAAGGCGATAGGGAACTTTTCTCGCTTCTTTCTTCAATTCTCCAAGCATGTCCTGATGGGTGAGTAAAGCGTCATCGACGCCCAGTTGTAACAAAACCATATCCCTGACCCAATAAGCCATAATCTCTAAACCTTCCAGCAGGTTTGCCTGGTCTGTTTTGGTTACAGAAATATTATCAAAAGAGGGGGAACGAAATGATCCTATCCATTCATCCCTTAACTTTGACAGATAATCCATATTCATGCTTATTCCTTTAGAAAGCTGCCCCTTGGAAATGTTATAAACCAATCTTGCCTGCGGGCCTGATATATTCGACTTATCAAGCAGTATTTTACAGAAATCAGAGCAGCTCAACGGAGAAAACCTTACAACCTGACATCTTGAAACGATTGTAGGAAGCATGTCCCTTGTCTCTATGGTCACTAGACAGATTAGCGTTCCTAAAGGCGGTTCTTCAAGCGCCTTGAGTATGGAATTCGCCGCTGCCTGCGTCATTTTTTCTGCTTGATCGATAATAGTCACCCTATGAGAACCAAGATATGGCCGGTATTCCAATGTCTTTTGCCATTCGCGCATCTGCTCTATTTTTATAGAATTTCCTTCAGGTTGTATTAACGCGACATCAGGGTGATTTCCCTTACTTATTGATTGGCATGACGGGCAGCTATCGCAAAAATCATTTTTTGATTCCTTGCACATCAATGCCTTTGCTATGCTAAAGCCGGTCAGCTTTTTGCCTATTCCCTCTGGCCCTGTAAAAAGGAGGGCATGGGGCAGACGGTCCTCATCCATTAATCTCTGGATATCCCTGATTGTTTTATCGTGTCCTATAATGTCCTTGAATGGCATTTTTCCCGCCTATCCCTTACCGCATTCTGCGGGGTCTCCGCAAAGTTTTGCAAGTGCATGAGGGATGGCTGAAAGTATTGCATGGATGCCTTCCGTGGCTCCGCTTACACTTCCTGGGAGGTTTATTATCAATGTTTTTCCCCTTATGCCGCTCACGCCCCTTGATATCATTGCATAAGGGGTGGATTTAAGACCGTTTTGCCTTATAGCCTCTGAGAAGCCTGGCGAGTCCCTTTCGATCACCTTTTTAGTAGCCTCTGGCGTAACATCCCTCGGAGACAGCCCCGTGCCTCCGGTGGTCAACACAAGGTCCAGGTTGTTCTTATCACATGCCTCGATAAGCGCCTCTTCGATCTGATCGATTTCATCAGGGACTATCCGGATGAATGTCACATCAATTCCGGCATTCTCTACGGCCCTTACCAAAGCAGGGCCGCTTCGGTCTTCCCTCTTTCCTGAAGCCCCTTTATCACTTATGGTTATAACGCCTGCTTTATACATACAAAGCTAATCTAACATAATCCTTGATAGGAGTAAAGAGGACACATCAATTCTCATTGTGGCACTTTTTAACACAGCATATTGTACCTTAGTCATCTTAATATGGCTTATATTGTATAGAAATTAGCCATAATGAGAATTGCTGAAGAGGACACATATGTTGTGTTACATATGGTGCGAGGATGGGTCCGGTGAGCTATTTTTCCCTCAAAATATCCAGAATCCTTTGTATTTCTATTGGCGGAGGGGTCGAAAATTCCATATACCTTCCGGTTTCCGGGTGACAAAAGCCCAGTGTTTGCGCGTGCAGAGACTGGCCAGGCAGTTTGGAAATGGCCTTTTTAAGGCTGCTTTGACATTCATGGGGTATTCTGCCCCTTCCGTAAACTGTGTCACCGACTACCGGATGGTGTACATGGGACATATGGACCCTGATTTGGTGAGTCCTTCCTGTTTTTAGATGTAACTCCAGCCATGTAAAACGGCAGAACCGTTCTTTTACCTTCCAGAAGGTGCTTGCTTCTCTACCTTTGCGTGGATTTATCGACATCTTTTTTCTATGTATAGGATGGCGGCCAATAATGGTATGAACCTCTCCTTCATCCTCAGACAAAACGCCATGTACAAGGGCAACATATATTCGCAGGGCCTTTTTTTCTTTTAGTTGAATGGACAGGGATTGGTGTGCGTGTTCGGTCTTTGCCACCATCAGAACACCCGATGTGTCCTTATCGAGACGGTGCACGATTCCAGGTCTTTTTTTGCCGCCGATGCCTCTAAAATCAGGGCAGTGATAGAGCAGGGCATTTACAAGCGTATGTCTTGAATGACCTGCCCCGGGATGGACTACTATGCCAGCAGGTTTATTTATTACCAATAATGAATCATCCTCATAAAGGATATCCAGGGTGATTTTTTCAGGTTCGATATCGAGCGGTTCAGGAGGGGGGATAGTCATCTCTACTAATTCTCCGGGTTTTAAGACATGACTTGGGCTTGATGCCTGGCCGCTGACTCTTACCATTCCATCTTTTATCAATCGTTTCCATTGGCTTCGGGTGATATCTGTGTAGACCTGAGCCAGGCTGATATCAAGCCTCTGCCCAGACTTTTCAAAAGGGACTGTCCATGTCATTGTTTTGTTGTTCGTTTTCATCTTGTTAGATTAGGGTGTTTTTTAGTTAATGAGTTAATATATCATTAATATACGCTTGTAAAGCGATGGTGATAAAAGGTATAATCGTTACTGTGTTACAAATAAAATGTCACATATAAAAGCTAATGGAATTTTGAGTTGCAACAAAACATGAGAATATAATCCATTGTATCATGAAAATACATTTTCATTCATGGATGGCAAATAAAAAGGAGATAAGATGATCTTTGTAGAGATTCCTGGATATGCAACTTTTAATATCGAAAATTTGCTTATGGATTTTAATGGCACTCTTGCCACTGATGGCAGATTGATAGAGGGTGTGCGGGAAAGGATAGAGACGCTTTCTATGTCAGTCAATCTGTTTATATTGACCGCAGACACATTCGGCCTAGTGGAAGAAACCTGTGAAGGTCTTCCGGTCAATATTAAAAAGACCAAAACCGGACAGGAGGCTGAACAAAAGAAAGCCGAATTGGATAGATTAGGTCAAAAGGTCACGGCGGCTGTAGGCAATGGAGCAAACGACGTTCAGATGCTGAAAGCTGCATGCTTGGGCATAGTCGTCATAGGTGGAGAAGGGACATGCGCAAGGGCGATAGAAGCGGCTGATATTTGTGTATCTGATATATGCACAGGGCTTGATTTATTCCTGAACCCAAAGCGGATCATGGCAACTTTAAGAAGATGATTAACAAGTTCAAGGGTCAAGGGATGTTTGTCACCTTTCTTGATATATGATAATTTTATAATATAGGTAGAATCGCCTTTTTACAAGACCATCAAAATCAAAGGAGGGTAATTTATGAATTGGAGAAATAAAACAACATATCAGCTTTTGGCTATTATTGCAATGCTTCTCATATTAGTGATTTTTACATTGCAGAATAGTCAGAGTGTCGAGGTAACAATGTTTTTTTGGACGTTTTCGATGTCGAGTGCCCTTGTTATGCTTTTGTCCTTGACATTAGGCCTGATCATCGGGTGGCTGGGTATCCCCCTGATAAACCTGATAAGGAGGAAGAATCCTGAGGATATAGAGGAGAAATGATGTGAACGACATTTTTTTGACTCTTTTCCGCCTTCAGGGTGAACATGACTGGCAGCCTCAGATAAATATGTTTGAATCTGATCAGGAGATTTGGATAGAGGTAGAGCTGCCTGGTATGGAGAAAGATCAAATAAAAGTAGTGTTTGAGGATGGGGCTTTGGCCATAAGCGGCATACGCAGGAAAGGCCCTCAGACCCAAGATTATATATGCAGGCAACTGGAGATAGAATATGGATCTTTTTACCGTTTTATCAATATTGATATACCTGTTGACCAGGAGCATATCGAGGCGCGCTATGAAAAAGGCATATTGGATATTCGTGTGCCTAAAAAATAAGAGCTGAGGAGGATCAGCAGTTTGAGTGAAAATAAAAAAAAGCAAAATATTATTATAAAGGGTGAAGAAAAAGCTGGCTCAGTAAAGATTGAAGGCGAGCATACGGGAAGATTTGATCATATCCCGTCCCAATTACCCTTTCAGCCTTTAATCAATGTCATTGTCTTTCCTTCCATGGTCGCCCCTTTGGTCATAGATAAACAGAAATCGATACTTGCGGTTCAGAAATCAATGGAGGGTCCCAACATCCTGGCTTCATTTCTTGTAAAGCCGGGCCATGAAGACCGAGAAGATATAGGCCAGGATGATATTTATCCTATAGGAACGGCGGTTGGAATATTGAAGATGATCAGGATGTCAGACCAGACTCTTCGCGTTATGGTGCAAGGGTTGAGACGTATCATATGCAGGCGTGTTTATAAGGATGACGGATACTATATGGCTGAGGTATCGGTATTAAACGAAGAGTTTGTCCACACAGACCGGATAGAAGCGATGATAAGGGCGATAAAGGAAAAGTTTAAAAAGGTGGTGACGCTTGCTTCTTACCTTCCTGATGAAATTGGAGAGGCTGTCAACAATATTACAGATCCTTTTGCCCTGGTATATATAATAACTACGTTTACAAACATGAAGATAGAACAACGGCAGAGGATCCTGGCTACAGATGAAATTGAAAAAAAGATGAAGCTGCTTTTGGCCATTCTTAATAAAGAGGAAAAGATACTGGAGATCGGTGGAAAGATAGAGTCTGAGGTCGCAGGAGAACTTTCAAAGACACAGAGGGAGTATTTTCTCAGGGAACAGTTGAAGGCCATCAAAAAGGAACTGGGGGAGTTGAGTTCTCAAGAGGCCGATATTGTTGATCTGATGGAACGGCTTGCCCAAAAAAAGCTTCCTGGCGATGTAAGGGAAGTGGCTGAGAAAGAGATAAAGAGAATGGAGGGTATGCCCAGTTCAGCGCCGGAATACTATATGATTCGCACCTATCTTGAGTGGATTCTGGACCTGCCATGGATGGAGTTTACTATAGACGATATGGACCTTAAAAAGGCAAGGGATATCCTTGATACGGACCATTATGGATTGGACGAGGTTAAGGAAAGGATCATCGAATACCTTGCGGTTCGGAAGCTTAAAGAGGATACAAAAGGCCCTGTACTTTGTTTCATTGGCCCGCCCGGCGTCGGTAAGACCTCTCTTGGGCAGTCGATCGCCCGTGCATTAGGGAGGAAGTTTATGAGAATCTCGCTTGGCGGTGTGCATGATGAGGCAGCGATTCGCGGGCACAGGCGCACTTATATAGGCGCTCTGCCGGGAAGGATCATTCAGGGCATCAAGAAGGCTGGAACAATGAATCCCATATTCATGCTGGATGAAATAGACAAGATCGGGACGGATTTTCGAGGGGATCCTTCATCTGCCCTTCTTGAAGTCCTCGATCCTGAGCAAAACAAAAGTTTTGTGGACCATTACATGGATATTTCTTTTGATCTGTCAAGGGTGATATTCATTGCAACCGGCAATATAATTCAGCCCTTACAACCAGCGCTGAAAGACAGGATGGAGGTCCTGAACCTGCCGGGTTATGTAAATGAGGAGAAGGTAGCTATTGCAAAAAGATACCTCATCCCCAAACAACTTGAGGCCAATGGCCTTACTTCAAAGCAGTTGGCCTTCAACGAAAATACCATCCAGAAGATAATCTCCCAGTATACTCAAGAGGCTGGGGTGAGGAATCTGGAGAGGCAAATTGCCAGGATTTGCCGTAAGGTAGCTTATAATGTGGCTTTGGGTAAAACAGACCACATGCTGATTACATCAAAAAACTTGAAAAGGTTTTTAGGCCCGCAGAAGGTCTTCTCTGAAAGTCCCAGAAGAACATCTATCCCTGGCGTAGCTACTGGTCTGGCATGGACGGAAAGCGGCGGGGAAATACTCTTTATAGAGGCACTGAAGATGCAGGGTAAGAGAGGTCTGACCATAACAGGACAATTGGGTGAGGTTATGCAGGAATCGGTTATGGCTGCCTTATCATATATAAGATCTATATGTAAAAAATATGATATAAAGAATAATTTTTTTGACAATACGGAACTCCATATCCATGTCCCTGCGGGAGCCATTCCAAAGGATGGACCTTCTGCAGGAGTGGCAATAGCTACGGCGATCACCTCGATATTGACCGGACGCCCTGTCAAAAAAGAGGTGGCAATGACCGGCGAGGTGACTTTATCAGGGTTGGTCCTTCCTGTCGGTGGAATAAAGGAGAAAGTCCTGGCTGCCAGAAGGGGAGGGATCAAGACAGTTGTGCTTCCAGCCAGAAACAGGTTGGATGTGGAGGAAATACATAAGGATTTGCTGAAAGGTATGGAATTTGTTTATATAGAGACTGTCGAGGAGGCCATAAGCATTGCGCTAACTCAATAGAATAAGGGATACTCTAAGCACATTTTTTAATGCTGTTCATACAAAAGGGGTCGATTATGCAGGATAAATTCATAAATATATAAATACTCTACTTTTGCACTTTTTTGTGTAAACCTATGAAAATATTGATAAAACATGTTATTTGGGTTGATCCTATATCTTATTGAAAAATATGATTTATTTTAAAAAAGTGCAAAAGTAGAGTATTTATAAAGCTATTCCCAGATAGTTTGAACATCTGAAAAATTTATAATCCTTAAGTCCTTAGTCACAATTGGAATCCCTAAAATAATTGCTGTTGCTATAATTATTCGGTCAGCCGGATCGTTATAAAAGGGTTTTGATAATAATACTGATTTCATAGCAATTGCATTATCAATAGGGACAAAATTTATGAATGGAAGTCTCTCTGATTTTGCAATCCAGTCTTGTACATTCATGGAAAGTGTTAATCTGCCCTTTTCTACAAGCAATGCAATCTCCCATACACTAATAGAAGAGATAAAAATATTTTTATCTTTCATAGCCTTATCCAAAACCAATTTGGCTTTTGGCGGGAGCATTTCTGGAGAGCTTACCCACCATAGCCATACATGGGTATCCAGTAGAATCATTTTAATGACTCCCAGTCCTCAATTCCCACGGGTTCAGTTGGATCATCATATCTAATTACCGAGTTACGGAGTAATTTGAGGGCATCATCAGAAGGGTCTTGTGAATAAGGAACTATCTTCAGCACGGGCTTTCCATGATCTGTAATAATTAATTCTTTACCAGTTTTTTCAACCTTTCTAAAATATTCTAAAAGGCAAGGTTTTAGTTTTGACTTGGAGATTATATTGCTCATAATAAACACTCCCATCATATAAAAAATATTATATATGGTCATTATACTAAGGTCATTATTTTCTGTCAATAATAATCAAAGTCTGTCTGATATGGCATAAATATTGAATCAAATAAATAGGTTTGTCTAAAGATAAAAATTTATTAATTATGCAGGGACTCTGAACAAAAAAGCAGGGATAATAAATCAAGAACTTTTTTTTGAGCTTTAACAACAATGAAGAATAATGCTTTATTTATAAGAAATTTTTTTAAACCGCACATCGTGATCCTTTTCTTTTTCATTATAATCATTTTAATAGTCTCGCCATTTTTTATCATGAGGTTCATTGTTGAAAAAGATATAACAAGCATGATTGCCAAAGAGTCATATACTATTCTGGAAGGCCTTTTGAATTCTGCAGACAAAGACCTTTCAATAAAAGACACAATGGAGCTTCTAATTAAAGAAAGGCTGGTTCAGAGCGCAAGGATTGTTTCGATACTCTATGAACATGACCTGATCGATAATCCATTCCTGAAACAGATCGCTGCGCAGAACAATGTTAAACTGATCGATGTTTACAACAGGGAAGGCATTCGAGTCTATTCCAGTCAGGAAAGGTCTGACATGGAAACTGACAATGAGATTAAGGAAGGAATCGGTCAGGTATTGGAAGGAAGCCGGGAGATTTTTATAGCAGGTGTGGATGGTGGGGATTATCAATCAGGGCTGCCCTGTTTTGTTGTTTTACGTACAAGGGGTTATGGGGCAATTTTGGTCGGTATGGATACAAGGAAGTTTTGGGAACTGAAAAAGCAGTTCAGCCTGGATAATATGATGAAAAATATAATCAAAAACCCGGCGTCTCACGCTATGATCGGTTATATAGCATTGCAGGATGATAGTCGTATCCTGGCGTCATGCGGGGATGTCCAGTTTTTAGAGGGGATCAGGGTCTCATCGTTTTTGACAGAATATCTTAAGGCCGGGACATTTGGAAGCCGTATCAGGAAAATTGGTTCAAAGAAGGTTTTTGAGACCGTGCGCCCTTTCTATCATAAGGGTTCATTTACAGGGCTGTTTCGTATAGGTCATTATCTTTCTCCGCCAGAGGAAGGCAAAACGGTCTTCAGACGTCAATATTACACAAGGATTGCATTTGGCCTGTCCTTAATATTGGTCATCGGGGTTTTCATGCTCGGCTTCTTGATGGTGAGGCAGAATCTGGATATTGTGGAAAAGGAATGTCATGTAATAGATACATACTCAAGCAATATTTTTCATAATGTGAGCGACGCCATTATCGTTTATGATAGTCATTCATGTATAAAGGTCATTAATCATGCGGCAAAGGCTCTTTTTCAAAGGGACGAGGAACAACTTATAGGCCGGCCCCTAAATACGATTCTGGGGCAGTCTCTGTGTGATGATCTATCCCAGTCTGACCTTGCCATAAAACAGATATCCTGCAAGATCCGGAATCTCCAAAAGGTCTTGCTAGTATCAAAGACAGTATTTTCAGATCGAAACGAAAAAGAGAATTCTATATTGGTATTGCACGATATTACGGAAATGAAACGTCTTGAGGAACAGATTCAGCACAAGGAACACCTCACTGAGTTAGGCCAGTTAGCTGCCAGCATTGCACATGAAATCCGCAATCCGCTAAACACAATCAGCACTATTATCCAGCAATTGGGAAAGGATTTTAAACCCAAGGAGAACAATTCTGAATATCAGGAATTTGTAGACCTTATACATCAAGAGGCGCTGCGCATAAATAAGAGTATACAGGGTTTTCTCCATTTTGCCCGTTTAAATCCGATTCAGCCAAGATCGTTCCTGTTATCGGATTTGTTTCTCAATCTTTCGCGGCAGTTTGAGTCATTGCTGTCAAAACATAAAATAGTATTGTCTATCGAACATGCCTGGGACGGAAATGTATACTGGGATTATCAGCAAATACTGCAGGTATTTGTTAACCTGCTAAACAACGCCATCGATGTATTGACCCCTCATGGAATTATTACAATAAAGGTTGCCGTTGTTGATAAAGAAGAACTGGAAATTATGGTACACGACACAGGGCCTGGCATCCCTCCCGAGATTCAGCCAAAGATTTTCAACCTGTATTTCACAACAAAGCCCAAAGGCACGGGTATTGGTTTGAGTATAGTCCAGCGGATTATATATGAACATGGCGGGATGATATCGGTTGAAACCGCTGAAGGCCGGGGGACAACATTTATAATGCGCATGCCGAAAGGGATAGGCGCATAGCCGGGGGATTTTTTATGAAGATGCCATTTTCGGTCTTAATAATAGATGATGAAGATGCCCAGTTGATATCAATCAAAGGCTTTTTAAAGCGCCGCGGATTTAAGGTCTTTACAGCCACAAATGGCCAGGCCGGCTATGAAATCATAAAAAACAATGCCGTCAATATAGTGCTGACCGATTACCGCATGCCTGAATGGGATGGTTTCACGGTTTTAAACAATATTAAAAAACTCAACCCTGATATCGATATAGTTATAATGACCGCTTATGGAAGCATCGAGGATGCAGTGGAAGCAATGAAATCCGGGGCGTACGATTATCTTGCCAAACCCATTGAATTGGATGAGCTGTTAAATATAATCAACCGGATACAGGAAAAACAGCACCTCATTGTCGAAAATAGGGTGTTAAAGCATCTGATGCAGGAGAAGCTCCTTTCCGATGGGATCATTTTTAAAAGTAATATGATGGAAGACGTTATGAATCTTGTCGCAAGGGTAGCTCCGAGTAAAACAACCATTCTTGTTTTAGGGGAAAGCGGAACAGGGAAGGAGCTGATTGCAAAGGCTATCCATTACTCGAGTCCCAGAAGAGACAGGCCGTTTGTGGTGGTAAATGTAGCTGCCTTATCGGAGAGCTTGATGGAGAGCGAGTTATTCGGTCATGAAAGGGACGCTTTTACCGGAGCAGCCCAACAAAAGATCGGGCGTTTTGAACAGGCGAATGGCGGGACTTTGTTCATTGATGAGATCGGGGATATCCCGCTTTCTGTTCAGGTAAAATTGTTGAGGGCGATTCAATTTGGACAGATTGAGCGGGTCGGAGGAAATAAAACCATTGATATCGACGTGCGCATAGTGGCTGCAACCAATCAGGATATCGAGAAAATGGTAAAAAACGGTCAGTTTCGCGAGGACCTGTATTACAGGATTAATGTGGTCAGGATCAATCTGCCTCCATTATATCGGCGAAAAACCGATATACCTTTATTAGCAGAAAGATTCATTGAAAAGTACGCAAAGGAAAACAATAAAAATATAAAGGGCATTACTCCTGATGCCCTGGATCAACTAATGAAGCATGATTATAGGGGGAATGTGCGAGAGCTGGAAAATATCATTGAAAGGGCAGTGGTGCTGTGCAGAAGTGAATATATAACACTCAAAGACCTTCCCTTCGACATACAGATAGTTCCTGAAAGAGAGATTCTAAATCCATATAATATAAACGGAGGTTATGAAAAGAAAACAAAATCCTTTGAATCCGAATTGATACTTGAAGCTCTCAGGGCCGCCAAAGGTAATAAAAGCGCTGCAGCAAGATTATTAAAAATTTCTGAACGGCGTCTTCGCTCCCGTTTAGAGAAACTGGGATTAAAAGATAAGGCCAATCAATTATAAAATAAAACGCTCTTGAATCTTCGATCCACAAAGGGGTATGAAAATACCCGGAAGGGATTTTCAGTGAAAGATTCGACCCATTTGTGGGTATGAATGCGCCTATTTGGTCGAAACAATAACATAGTTTTATTACATATCCACAGGTTATTCCCAAATTTTCAATATGTTATGTTGATTTTTTTCAATTGGTACGTTTCTTGATATCAATAAGTTAATGGAATTGTATCGCATCAAGCGTAACTGCTCAATATATTATGGGAAACTATGCTGCTAAATGGCAATGAGTTACTATTTCCATATGATATTGAGCAGTTACCCTCAAGCGGTGTTTTCATGAGGATATTGAGTATTTGCGATTCATGAATTTATATTGTGGAACCGGTCAATGGGGAAGAAAGGAGGCGCCTTAAAACTTGGAGATAGCGAGTTATCTGCGGATGCAGAAGCGGCACACGCAAGGTTTATAAACAAAACCTGAAATTAAATTTATCACACATACTAGTAACCAGAGAGGTTAAAGGAGATAGAGAGTGAACATTTCTAACAAAATCAGTATAAGATTTATAATTTTTTCTACAGTCATACTTTTCGGGCTTTTCATTTTTTCCAATCCATGCTTTGCACAATACTCCTCCTTATATGGAGGCACATACGGCGGCAGTCTATACGGCAC
>JAFGSM010000254.1 GCA_016934595.1 bacterium
CTATGCCCATATGAACCACCCCGCCGATATCAAGGGCTGCCTTTATTGCAGCCTGATATATAGGCACAGTGCCCACAGGGATGGGAGAGGCATCGATTATGGCGCGCCTTATCCGGTCAAGATCGCCCCCTGTGCTTAGATCCATTACAGTATCCGCTCCGGCATCTAGGGCGGCCTTTAGCTTGATCAATTCCTCTTCCATATCTGGACAATCCCTGGATGTCCCCAGATTGGCATTTACCTTTGTCTTTAGATTCTCCCCTATGCCTGTAGGTTTCAGCTTTTTATGCGCTTTGTTTGCAGGTATAGCCAGCCGGCCTGAGGCGAGGCATTCCCGTATCTTTTCAGGTTCCAACCCCTCATTGGCGGCAACAACATGCATCTGGGCGCTGATATCCCCTTTAATCGCCATCTCTCTCTGTGTCATCTTCCAAATCACCTCAAAATCTATAACCCTTTCAGTTATAATTCCCTTAAAATCAGTTCCGCCACCCTCTGTATTGAAACCAATCTTTTTAGTTAGTGTTTCCTTGCCCTTGATTAATTCTTCTCATTATTTCTTATTTTTTAGTTTCCAAATTGAACTTTTGAAGCAACCAGTTCAGTACGGCTTCCTGATCCTGAATAGTCGCTCGACGGATTTGAGCAAGCAAGTGAATTCGATCCGGTTTTGGCAGCGATTTATTCTGCAATCCCTCATTGCAGTTAGTGCAAACCGCTCTCAAATTATACGGTGTATCTTCGCCACCTTTCGACTTGTCTATTATATGGCCTATCATCAACCGTACAGTTCGATTTCCTCCAAACGGATCAGGGTCGCCAGCCGCGACCCCACACATTTGGCAGGTGTATCCGTTTCTTTCAAGCACCCAAGCACGGGTTTCCTTGGAAATGCCGCGTGTAAAGGCGGGCACTCGTTCAAATGTCTCCATAATATACTGATTTGGTTTTAAGCTCGCACGGTCTTTGTGGGAAAGGATTTGATAGCCATCCTCATTGCGAAGCTCGCGAACCCTTCGAGCCCACTCTACTGCCCCTCCGCTAGCCTTTTGAATATCTTTTGACTCAAGCACTTTGCCAATGTTATGGAGGAAAAATTCAAGAATTAACTGCTTTGATCCAGGCTTTCTTGACATGGCGTGTACTCTCCTTGCCCATCGGGATGCATAGGTTCCATATTTAAAAATAATCGTCGCTGTCTAGTACGTTTTTTGCTTATCTGGGCATATACCGGATTCAACTCAATAAGAAGGGCCTTGCGGCCTAACTCATTAGCTACTAGTCCAGTCGTTCCAGAACCGCCGAATGGATCTAGAACCGTATCGCCCTCACGCGATCCAAGCAGTATACATCGTCGGACCAACTCACGAGGGAATGATGCTGGGTGTCCATTTCCGCTTGGATCTGGACCTAGTATCCAATAATTACGGAGATTCGCACCACTCGCCTCCCTGACACCGTTTGGGTTATAAAAGTAATTTGGAGATTTTGCAAACAGAAAAACTTCTTCCGTTGCGCTCGTTGGCCTATTCTTTACACTTTCAGGCATTGCAGTTTTTTTTATCCATGTTATTTTGGATCTCAAAACCCACCCATCCGCCTGTAAAGCGAAGGCGATGCGCCACGGCAATCCCATTAAATCTCTATCCTTGAGTCCCCAGCAATTAGGAACTTTGCAGTTACGTTTTTGGATTAGTTTTTTTGTGTTCCCAACCACAGCATTTGGGCCGCAATTACCCGTTCCGCCGTTTCTTGCATAACCGTCGCCAACATTAAGCCACACCGTCCCATCCTTACGCAGAACACGACGAACCTCCCTAAATATTGCTATGAGGTTTTCGACATAAAGTTCTGGTGATGGCTCAGCTCCGATCTGTGCAGGATGATCGTAGTCACGAAGTCCCCAATATGGCGGAGATGTTATGCAGCATTGCAGGGATTCAGCCGCCAGTGTTGGTAAAATCGTGAGGCTATCACCGATCAAAATTTGCAAAAAATTCATTTGAGCCATTGTTTTTGCACCCTTTATATCACGGCTACCAATAGTTTTCAGCAAGATCTAATAGCCGAATTTAGCGACGTTACGCTTAAGGAATATATGCAACCATCCAGCTATGCTCGAAGGAGCATACAATCTTATATCAGTTCTGTTTTATGTTTGCAATGCTTTTGTCAACGCGTTAATAATAAATCCACTTTTGATGTATATTACTGATGAGGAACTGCACCAGTTACCGTGCTGGGCTAAATTCATGGATTCTATGAAAAAGGCCCGCCTTATGGATATAATACATGATTAGAAAATTAGTTCCAATCATTCATTCCTCGGTTAGGAACTAATCCATTATTTGTTAGAGTTTCCCGATCAGTTCTATTAGGTTTTTCACTATCTGGCCATGCCCTGCATGAATGTAGATTCCCAGTTGGGCAACCAAAGAGTACGCGATGGCGAATTGTGCAAGCGCATATATGGCAATCGTGAATTGACTAACGCTTACAATCCCGATTCCAAACTGTGACAGGGTAATAACGCCGCAAGCAAATTGCCCTATAGCAATAATGCCCTTGGCCGGAACAGGAAATCTGTTTGGGCGGAATTTGAAAGAGATGTGAACAAGTGGAAGTCCAAGAATGGTTGTTTTCGATTTGTACTCAAATCCCCACCCATCCCATTTTTCTCGTGATGGGTAAGGCGCCCCACATTGTGGACAAGCCATGGCCTGCTCGGATACTTCATGTCTGCATTCTCTACAAGGCTTCATATCTCTATTGTTATATTGCTTATGATCAGTGGTCGGAGGACTATTGGTTAAAAAAGTATAAAAACAAAATAAAAAAATAAGTATAGCTAAAAAAGCAATATTTGGAAATCGATTAAGCTCCTACGATCCACTTGCTTCCTCCATGCAAGCTTCAAGATAGTCAACCATTTCCTCTGTGGTATGAAGATACAAGGATACATTTTGCCAATAAATATTTTGCAATACTCTGGCAAAGACAAATGTGAAAGATTAACGGATTACCTTCAAATACTTATTATCTATAATTCCCTTAAAATCAGTTCCGCCACCCTCTGCCCGGAAAGGAGCATGCCGCCGAAGACCGGCCCCATCCTGTGTGCCCCGAACGTCGCATTTGCCGCCATGCCACAGACATAAAGGCCGGGATATGCAAGACCTGTATTCTCCACTACCTCATCCTCACCCAAATCGGCATGCATAGGCTTTTCTCCCATCATCTTTCCGGTTTGCGTTTTTAGCCTTGAGCCGAATTTTTGCTCAACGATCTTCACTATCTCCGCAGGATGTCCGGTTGCGTCAATAACATATCCTGATCGGATACATAGAGGATCCACATGAAGCCTTGTCATCTCAACGGTTGACCAGTTGATTACCAGCCCTGTCACCTTGTCATCCCTGCACATTATATCTTCAGCGCTCATCAGATTAAAAAACGTAACCCCCGCCTGAGCAGCGGCAGAACATATAGATGTAACCGCCTCTATGGAATCCGCCACAAAATAACCAGGCCGGTATTCCTTATGCCTGATCCTGAACTCCTCCAACAGGCTGAGTCCTTTGTCCTGGACTACAATCTGGTTGAACATCATCCCGCCGCCCCACATACCTCCCCCAAGCGTAAGCTTCCTTTCAAAAAGGGCTGTCTTTTTGCCAGCCCTGGCCAGGATGTATGAGGCTACCAGCCCGGACGGACCTGATCCTACAATGGCTACATCCACATCCAGGTTGTCTATCAATTTCCTTTGAAACGTATCAATAATGGCCTGCGATATCGTTGTTTCATCCAGTGTGATCATAATAAATCCTCTTTCATATGAAAATGATCGAACTTTGTCTCGAAAATAAACCTCGTTGGTTATTTTCATGATTCGTGGCGGCCTGAAAGGCCATGGGCGTTTGTCTTGAAAATAGAATTCCTTTTTTTATCATTCGTAGCGCCACTATTGTCATGGGCGCTTTAATGTTTTGCCATGAAAATGCATTTTCATCCTCTGGGGCGAACAACTCTTGTTCATGAGCTTTTAATAAAACAGCGCAGGCAATTCACGCCTGACCCTATCTATTTCCCCAAGGTCTATGGAACCGGCAATCCAGCCTTCCCCTTCACTTCCTCCGGCGATCATCCGCCCCATAGGGTCATATATGGCTGTATGCCCTGAAAAACTTCCAACCCTGTCTTGACCTGTCCGGTTTATGCCTGCTATAAATACCTGATTCTCGATGGCCCTTGCCTTAAGGAGGGTATCCCAGTGATCGATCCTTGATGATGGAAACTGCGCAGGCACAAAAATGACCTCAGCGCCTTCCAGCGCCATCGACCTGAACTGATCCGAGAACCTCAGATCGTAACATATAGCCAACCCGATCCTGGCCCATTCCGTCTGAAATACAAGGATATCCTCCCCCGCGTTAAAGAACCTGTCTTCATCTATCAGGGGGAAGAGATGCATCTTGCGATATGCTGCTGTTCGTTCGCCGGAAGGGCCTATAACAAAAAGGGTATTGTATACCCTGCCCATATCCGTCTCAGGCAATGTGCCGGCAAGTATATAAGCCTGCCTTTCCTTTGCCTTCACTCCAAGCTCATCAAGTATTCCCCATGTGACATCAGGGTCTCTATCCTTTATATAATCATAATCAAACCCTGTGGTAAATAACTCAGGGAAACTGATTATATGGACTTGCTCATCTGAAAGCCTGTCAATGGCCTTTATGACCTTGTCTATATTGGATCTTTCTTTTCCCCACTCAACAGACATCTGAAAGGCTGCTATCTTTATTATCATCTATCCCCTTTGCATTTTAAATTAGTTGCCAACACCAAAGACGGCTGAATGCAAACAAGATCATCCACTGAACTGCCTTTTTCCGCAGGGACGATTTTACCCAGCCCCAGAAAATTGCCATCCTGATCCTTTATACGCAAGACAGAAATCCCTCCATTCAAGGATTCTCCGTCTATTATTTTATCAACATACGGTGATTTCTCAATATTACATGGGAACAATCCCTCTGAGGAGGATTCATAGTCCGTGTCAAAGTTATATTTTTTATCTGCTATATCCGCTTTATCAATAAAGAATCGCCTGCCGTGTATCATCGCCTCCTTGCCTTTAGCATCCAGCTTCAACACAGGTAAAAAAGAGAGCATATCGCCGATTGGCACTATGTTTTCCTCTATCTTCCTGTGATCCATAGACATAACATCTTTCCATGAAACCGTATCCTCTATCTTATGCCAGCCTACACCTACCCTCTCCAGCGCCCAAATATGCGCTCCTGTGCCCAGGCATGCGCCGATGTCGAAGGCCAGCGTTCTGATATAAGTGCCCTTGCCGCATATTACATCTATATATAAAAAGGGATAGCTGTACGCAAGGCAGGCGAGTTTATAAATCGTTATCTTGCGCGGCGATCTGGGCACCTCTTTTCCGGCTCTTGCCCATTCATAGAGACGGCGGCCTTTGCACCTGAGGGCGGAATACATGGGAGGCACCTGTTCTGTCTGCCCCCTGAACCTGTCAAAGACCATCTCTATATCATCCATGCTGGGATATCTCCTTCCGGAATAGACACGCAAAATCTCCCCTTCCCTGTCCTGTGTCTCCGTTTCGATTCCAAGCCTGATAAGAGCCCTGTATCTTTTCCTGTAATCAGTCAAGAAGGGTATCAGCCTGGTTGCCTTGCCGACACATACTGACAAAATGCCTGTAGCAAGGGGATCGAGTGTCCCTGCATGGCCGATCTTTTTCCATCCGAATCTCTGTTTGATCGCGCTTATCGCATGAAAGGACGACATGCCGTATGGTTTATCCAGGTTGAGAAGACCTGATGTGCACATAATAGATTAACCTATCCTCCCATTTTTAGGGGGCTTGTGATCTTCCTAAGGCAGGAGACAGCAGACAGCGCAGCCAGGTAGCTGGTGCGGGGATTAAACGGCGAAGGGAGATTCTCTGTTATCGTCATCAGCCTGCCGAATTCACCCTCCACCTCTATCTGGTGGGTGTTCCTTATGGCCCTGGGGTCAGCGACAATCCTGATTTTGGTATCCGATGGGCCCACACCTGCGAGGCTGAGCGCTGCGGCAACATTTATATTTTTCGGGAATGCCTTGACCGCCTCCAGCGCATTCCCCTCAAATATTATCTGCTCCGATTCGAGTTTGTCCAGATCTATCCCTCTTTCTGTTACATAGGGCGCTCCCTTGAGCCCGCCAGGTGGTTTTATGGTAGTCAGCCTGACCAAATCCACTCTCCCAACTGAGGCGGCGGCAACAGCGTCAAGCCCTGCGATCGCGCCTGAAGGACAATATATATTTATGCCATTCTCCTGTGCCTTAGAAATAAACCCTTCATTTCCCAGAATCCCCCCTATGCTCATAATCATGCAATCCTTTTTATACTGTAAACCAAAAAGGAGCACCTCGGGAACAGAATCTCCGGACGCTGCCTCCACTACAAGGTCGGATGCCTCAAATATACCTTTGAGATCCAAAATTTCAGGCCTTTGAGTCGTTAGCTTCCTTGTCAATTCCTCTGCTTTTTGCCTTTGTATATCTGTTATCCCTGCAAGACATGCGCAGACCTCTTTATTGTCGATCGCCTGCGCTATCCTTGTGCCGATCGTTCCGCATCCCGCCAGCCCTATTTTTAGACCTGTACCTGAATGTCCCTTCATCCCTCGTCACCCTGCCTTATTTTTAAAATATCTCTGGCAACAACCGGAGAAAACCCTCTTCGTATAAGAGCCTGATAATACCGGTGTTTTCCCTTGATATCAGGATCACCTTTCCATCCGCGTCTTTTTGCAAAATGCATGGCCTCCTCCTTTTCCCTTTCCTCAGGATAGAATTGCCTCCTTAATTCCTCACATATCCGAAGCGGGATACCCCTCGCTGTCAATTCCTTTTGTATCAAAAGGGGTCCGTAACCGCCCTTCATCAAACGCGTCCTATACCATTTTTGGGCAAAGGCCAGATCATCAATATAATTATATTCTTGCAGGATGGATACTACTTTGCCCGCCAATTCCCCTGAATAACCCTTACTGACAAGATGGGCCATTACCTCCTTGGAACTGCGGGGGCGGTAGGAAATGTAATTGATAGCCAGTTCCTTGGCCTTCTGAAAAACCGGGTCCAGTTCTTGCTTCATCTTTAAAAAAATAAAAAGATTAGGCGCCTTTAGATGGTGAATCGGCCTTTTTGGCAGCAGGTTTTTCGGCTCCCTTTGCCGCGTGTGCAGCGGGAGAAAATCCGGCCTTTTCCCGGATCTTATGCTCGATCTGATCGGCCATATCCGGATGCTCCTTTAGAAAAACCCTCGCATTGTCTCTGCCCTGACCCAATCTTTCCTCATTGTAGCTATACCACGTCCCAATCTTCTGAATCAGCTCCATCTCAACTCCGATGTCCAGGAGGTCTCCTTCCCTGGATATCCCTTCTCCGTAAAGTATATCGAACTCAGCTGATTTAAATGGGGCGGCGACCTTGTTTTTTACCACCTTGACCTGGACACGGCTTCCAATCGTAGCCTCTCCCTTTTTTATGGCCCCGATCCTTCTGACCTCCATCCTTACGGTCGCATAAAATTTTAGGGCCCTTCCGCCGGTTGTAGTCTCAGGATTGCCGAACATGACGCCTATCTTCTCCCGCACCTGATTTATAAAAATAACGCATGTCTTCGATTTGGATATAGCGGCGGTGAGCTTTCTGAGCGCCTGAGACATAAGCCTGGCCTGCAATCCCATGTGCGAGTCGCCCATTTCACCTTCTATTTCAGCCCTTGGGACAAGCGCCGCCACTGAATCTATCACAATTACATCAATAGCGCCACTCCTGACAAGGGTTTCAGTGATCTCGAGTGCCTGCTCCCCTGTGTCCGGCTGTGAGATGAGCAATTCTTCAAGCTTCACCCCCAGCCTCTTTGAATAATTTGTGTCCAGGGCATGCTCCGCATCTATAAAGGCGGCGATGCCATCCTGCTTCTGGGCCTGGGCTATAATGCTTAAGGCCATAGTAGTCTTGCCTGAAGCCTCCTGGCCATATATTTCGGTGACCCTGCCCCTTGGCACCCCATTTACTCCCAAAGCCAGATCCAGTGACATTGCGCCCGTAGGTATGCACTGTATATCAAGAATAAAATCGGACCCAAGCCGCATGATCGATCCCTTGCCAAACTCCTTTTCTATTTGAAGACAGGCCAGATCAAGGGCCTTCTTCCTTTCCTGATTCGTATCTTTTTCGCCCATTTTTTCACCCCTTTTCATTTTTTCTTCCTTCACCAGTTCAGCAGCCATCCATCAGTCCCCCCCCATGACTATAAGGTGAGAATGAAGCATTGATATTGATTAATTAATTAAAACAAATAGTTGTTTGCTTAATGAACCTTTTTTAATCCGACCGATCCAAGCTCGGTGTAGATAGAGCCCTTCGGAGTAAGCTCGCTTTTCATAAGGCAAACCTGCCCTGCTTCCATTTCACCGATCTGTGAACCCTGCAACTCCCGCAAGGAGCGAAGCACCTCCCCCCTGCTTCCGAGGATCTTTATCCTGCCCAGTGTCAGATGAGGGCTGAACTCCCTCTTTTCAACCTCAAACCCCAGGATATTGAGTGCATTTTCCACACTTTTCTGGAGCCGGCAGACATCCTCCTCACCCTTTTGAACCCCTAACCATATCACCCTGGGCTGATTCTGATTTGGAAAGATGCCCGCCCCGCCTATGGCTAAACTGAAGGCATTGAAACCGGAAACCGCATCCTTTAATCCTTTCATAACAGAATCTACCCTGGCGGCCTCCAATGAACCCAAGAACTTTAACGTCAGGTGAATGGATTCCGGTTTTACCCACGCCACACGGGTTCTTGCATCTTTCATAAGTTCCCTGAAACGGCTGGAGAGATCCCCTATCGCTTCCTGTATGGACTTCGATAAAGGGATAGCTACAAATGACCTGATAACCTCTCCATTTTCCTGAATCATTCTGTATTCCTTTCTTCAAGATGCTGGCGAATCATGTTTAACCCGGCCTGTGAGCATTTCATCTTTATAGCATCTCTGTCTCCCATAAATCTAAAGGATTGGCAGGAGCATCCCTTGATGGATGAGATGGCGCAGTATGCAAGGCCAACCGGTTTTTCTTCGCTCCCGCCCCCAGGCCCGGCAATCCCTGTTATCCCCAATCCCATGTCAGCGCATGCCTTTGTTTTGGCGCCTATCGCCATCTCAAGGGCAACATTTGAACTTACTGCCCCATACTTATTCAGAGTTTCAGCCCTGACATCCAACAATTCCTGTTTGGACCGGTTGCTATATGTCACAAAACCCATTTCAAAATATTTAGAGCTTCCAGTCACCTGGGTTAATCTATGGGCAGTCAAACCGCCTGTGCACGATTCTGCTATAGCAACGGTCATGTTTCTCTCCATGAGAAGGTTCCCTACAAGCTCCTCCATGGAGGAACTGATCCAGGCATAGATGGATTTGCCCAACAGTTCCTTTATTTCAGCCTTCAGCTTTGTAACATCCTGATCGCAAAAATCGAGTCTGGGAGGTTTATAAAAAAATTCGACATCCACCCCTTCGCTGCCGGCCGTCAATGTCCATGTCAAGCCTTCACGGCCAGAGAGGGCTGCAAGGATATCATTGACCTCCATCTCCATAAGACCGCAAGTCCTTACCAGAATAGTTTTTTCCTGATTGACCCCGCCGAATTTCCCGGTCAGAAAGGCCCGAACTTCATCTGACCACATCTGTATCATCTCTTTAGGAACGCCAGGCAGACATATCACAAGCATTCCCTTCTCCTCGCAAATAAAGCCAGGGGCTATCCCATATTTATTCGGAATTAAAACAGACCTGCGCGGCACCAGCGCCTGCTTCTGAACGCTTGTGGGCATCTGAAACCGGTTTTGCTCGAATTTCTTTTTAATGTTGTCAAGCGCCTCTTCGCTTAAAATGAGCTTCCGGTTAAAAACCTTGACTGCGCATCTCTTGGTCAGGTCGTCATGCGTTGACCCAAGCCCCCCTGATGTAATTACTACATCAGATCTTGCAAGGGCTGCATCAAACACATTCTCAAGGCCATGCTCATCATCACCGACAATGGTCAATAAATTCACGGGTAGCCCTATTTTCCTTAATTCACGGATCAGAAAATTGGAATTCGTATCGGAAACCCTTCCTGTTATCAGTTCGGTACCGATAGAAATGACTTCGACATGCATGATATCTTCCATCCTTAACAAGGTTTATGCCAAACCTTATGCTCAAACTAATTAAATAGATTTTTTTATACTATTTTAATGACCGCCTATTGTCAAGACTCATGCCCAGACCCCAGCAATTCTCATTATGACCTCTTTGGCAGCTTTTTCAAACCTTTGGGCTACAAAATAGGTAACTTCTCAAAAACTATGTGGTATCGTTAGCCCGACAGATTGATATTAAATATATTTGATTATTTTTACCACACGGTTTTTGAGAAGTTACCAAAATAGACCGAATTATTTAAATTGCCTGGATCAGAGATAAGTTGAGCGCTATTATAGCTTTGACAAATATCGCTTTGTGCACTTGAATTTAAAAGATCAAAAGCATTATAATATATCACAAGTAAATGGCGGTGTAGCTCAGTTGGTCAGAGCATGCGGCTCATATCCGCAGTGCCCGGGGTTCAAATCCCTGCACCGCCACCATAATTTTCATTATATATCAATAAGTTATTATATTCAAAATTGTACACCTTTCCAATGCACTTGACACGACCAAGCGGATCAGGTTTGGAAACTAATTATCCAGCATAACTGACTTTTTTATAATATTCCATCATCAGACGATTCTCCCCCTTATTTAAGGACATTTTTTACCTCAAAAAAGAGTTTAGTTACTAATGGATCTACTACTATCAAGGC
>JAFGSM010000255.1 GCA_016934595.1 bacterium
ATCAATTTATATGTCAAATATACCCAAACTCTGTGTAAGGGCGAAATCCTATATCGATTATGCATTTGTGGATTTTAGGATATATGTCATCGGATACGTCAATGGGTATCTGTGGAATGGAAATTGACATGACGAGAATTGCAGATTGACAATATAAAGAAAAGGAATATAATAAATAATCAATAATATCTTATGTCGCGAGTGGGGCTGTGGCGCAGTTGGGAGCGCGTCTGAATGGCATTCAGAAGGCCACGGGTTCGAATCCCGTCAGCTCCACCATTTTTTTTAAGGCTATAAGCAAATGAGGATTGCCTATCCTGCATCTTTTAATGCATTTCAGGGAAACTGGATTATGGATAATAAACCTTCCATAGACCTTTCTGTAGTCATACCTGTATACAATGAACAGGAAAACGTTGAAAGACTCCACTCTGAGATCACTACCGCCCTTTCTGGATACAGTGGAAACTATGAAATAATATTTGTTGATGACGGCTCAAAGGACGATACAGCAAGCGAACTGTCAAGGCTTTTAGAAAAAGACCCGCATCTGATTGTTATAGTTCTCTCCAACAACTTCGGTCAGACTGCCGCCATGAGCGCCGGATTTGATCATGCGCAGGGAGAAGTTATTGTGACTATGGATGGCGACCTTCAGAATAATCCTGGGGATATCACCAGGATGCTTGCATTGATTAACGAGGGATATGATGTAGTCAGCGGATGGAGGAGAAATAGAAAGGATACCTTTTTGAACCGAAGGCTTCCGTCGTGGCTCGCCAACCAATTGATAAGCTGGGTAACCGGTGTGTACCTGCATGATTACGGGTGCACCCTAAAGGCATATAGAAAAAGATTCATCAAAAACATTCGCCTGTATGGCGAGATGCACAGGTTCATTCCGGCGTATGCCGCCTGGCTGGGGGCAAGGATAATAGAGCTTGAGGTAAACCACAGGCCGAGAACCGCAGGGAAATCAAAATATGGAATCTTTAGGGCATTCAAGGTGGTGCTAGACCTCTTCACAGTCAAATTTTTGGGCAGTTTTTCATCAAGCCCTATCTACCTTTTTGGCATGTTCGGTTTCCTGCTTGCATCTGGTGGAGTTCTGGCAGGGGTGGTGACATTGATTGAAAAATTCACCCTTGGGGTATGGGTGCATAAAAATCCCTTGATTTTACTTGCCATATTTTTATTCATCCTGGGATTCCAATTTATACTCATCGGGCTTCTTGCAGAACTTCTGATAAGGACATATCATGAATCCCAGAATAAGCCGCCATACTTTATAAAAGAGGTGCTGAAAAAGGGCAGGGCTTAACCTGCCTTCCTTGATATATGCTTTTATATGATGTTTGTATAATAGCTTTAATATACTTACCTTTAAACCTTGCGTAAAAAAATATAGTATGTTAAAAATGCCTAAAAAGGGGTAATGGATGGGCGTAGATCTAAGAGAGAAGGTCAAAAAGTATATAAAGGCGAATTATGGCAAATTTTCAGTGCTTGATGTCTCAGAGAAATTTGGTGTCAGCCCGAAGGATGTCGAGGAATATATCATCGATGATCTCCCGAAGGAGATGGAGGAGGAACAGGGGAAAGGCATGCCTGCATCTGGCCCATTGCAAAGCACAATCCCCGGTTGGATAAATAAAACATTGATCGCCCTTGTCCTTCTTGCCATAGCTACCCTGATCATAGCCCTAACCATATCACAGCTTTCCAACAATGACCTGTGGCAACACCTTAAAAATGGCCAGATGATCCTCCAGACCAAGAGGTTTCAATATGCAGATCCATATTCATGTAATGCCGCAGGCACTCCCTGGATCAATGAGGCATGGTTCTCAGGGGTAATCTTTTATATCATATACCTTATTGTCGGTGTAAACGGGATCATCTATCTTAAAACCCTGTGCATTCTAATGATGACGGGACTTGTGCTGCTTGCATGTCATAAACTCAAAACCGAATTCATCCTGTTTGTCCCATTGACAGTATTTATGATATTCAACGTCGGCGTGCGTTTCCTGGCCAGGACAGAGATGTTCAGCTATTGTTTTATCTCCGCCTATCTTCTTATCATCATGCTGTACAAATATCGCCGATCAAGCAAGAACATCCTGTATCTGCTTCCCATACTGCAAATATTTTGGTCAAATATGCATGGCTCTTTTATAGTAGGCTTGATCATACTGGCTGTTTTCACCGGATGCGAGACCATAAGGCTTCTTGTCAACCGTTATATTACCTTCTGGCAGAAAGACCTTATGACATGGAGAAGGCTAAAACCATTGTATATCATCTTTCTGCTGACATTACTTGCCTGTTTGATAAATCCTTATGGCGCAAGGCTTCTGCTTCAGCCTTTTCATATAACCATGCGCAACAAGGAGTATATAAAGACGATATATGAATGGCAATCCCCTTTTGAAAGCCCGACATTCAGGGGCTCTTACGCATTCAAATATTATGTTATATGGATGTTTTTGCTGGGCGCTGCCTTTATTGCAAACCTAAAAAGAACAGACCTTTCCAATCTGATTCTGTCCGCCATATTTTTTATCATGGCCGCCAAGATGCACAGAAACATAACCATCTTCACCATAGCCACCTGCCCTGTCATCGCCTTAAACTTTCAACAGGCAGGTTCTGATTTCCTGCATTTTGAGGACCGGAAACTTAAAGATATATTGAAGTCATTCGGGATGATAATCATCATAGGCATCATGATCCCCCTTATTATGATATCCTTCAAGCACGGATACATATACCGCAAGAACAGCAGCAAGCCTTTTGGCCTGGGCGTTGCATCCAATATGCCCATCATGGCCACAGAATATATAAAGGCCAACCATATAAAAGGCTGCTGCTTCAATAGTTACACCTATGGCACCTATCTGATTTTCCATTGCTTTCCGGATGTCAGGGTAACTATGGATTCAAGGGCGGAGCATGTCTATGGCGAAGAATTCTACAGGAGGCACCAGAGGGCGCTTTATGATGTAAATGTATTCGAACAGATAATGGATGAATTCGGGATAGAGTTCATACTTTTAAAATATCAGGATGGCGACCTTGCCAGGCACTGTGAATATCTAAACCGGACAGGGGACTGGGCCCTCGTCTATTTTGATGATTCGTGTTTCCTCTATATACGCCGCCTTGATGAATACAAAGAGCTTATAGCACGTGACGAATTGAAATACATCCATCCGCTCCTGACAATGGAACAAAGCAAGATCCGCATGGATGATCTGGATGATTACATCAGGGAAGGCGAGCGGATTCTTGGCATTACTCCCAAATACCCCTTCCCGCACATGATCCTGCTAAATCTTTATGGCGCGAAAGGGGACTGGCCGAAGGTCGTAGAGCATGGGGAGTTCCTCATCTCGAACAGGTATGGCAATTATTCTACCTTTATGTTGATGGGAAGCGCTTATATCTATCTGAACAAACCCGAAAGGGCAAAGGATATGTATCAAAAGGCGCTTGAAAAGCAGCCCGGCTCAAAAGAGGCATTAAGGGCGCTGGAGATATTGAGGATGCCGTCCAATACTTGACAAATTATTGCATGTCTTGTTTAAATAAGGATAATAAAATAAAGATAAACGAGAGGGAAAAGGCTTTTGAGGTTTAAAAAAAAGGAGCGTTTTGGTCATGGAACAGTCAAATCTGATATTGGTTATAGATATGCTAAAGGACTTTTTAGAGCCAGGCCATCCCTTGTTTTGCGGGCCTGATGCCCGAAAGATTATTCCTTGCGTGCTCAGGCTGCTTGCCGGGCATGGCGGCGATCCTGTCTTTTATATATGCGATTCCCATGCCCCTGATGACCCTGAATTCCAGATGTTTCCACCCCACAGCGTGGCAGGCACACCTGGGGCAGATTTGATCGGTGAGCTAAAGGCGTATCCTGGGGTCATTATCCCAAAAACAACATTAAGCGCCTTTTATTTGACGGATTTGGAAGAAAGGCTGAAAGATGTCAGGCCCGGCCTGGTTACTGTAGTCGGGGTCTGCACTGACATCTGTGTCCTTTATGCGGTGGCGGACTTAAGGGTCAGGGGATATAAGGTTGTGGTTCCGGCCTCATGTGTAGCGTCATTTGACCCTAAAGGCCACGAATGGGCGCTTCAACACATGGAAAAGGTCCTGGGTGCAACAATAAAAAGAGAAAGGGATTGAAAAAAAGGATTTTTCGATCCCTTTCAGGCAGATTATTATGTTCATCAATTCCAAGGAAGTAAATTGTTTATATTTCGCGTCTTATTTATTTGTTACGGTTTTAGTTCTGGTTTTAGGGGCACTGACGTTGTCATCCTGCGCAAACGCAGAAGAGAATAAAAAGAAAGGACAGGGAGAGGAAATGAAAGACAGGCCAGGTTATGAAGAATCCCTGGTAAGGCAGCCGGCTGTCAGCGGACAGTTCTATCCATCTGATCCGAAAGGACTGAGGGATAGCATCCAGCAATTCCTCCAGCAGGCATCACCTGCAAAGCCAAAAGGCCGATTGAAAGCGCTCATCTGTCCCCATGCGGGATATCAGTACTCTGGGCAGGTAGCAGCCTTCTCCTATAAACTCCTTGAAGGTGAGGATTTCGATACGGTCATCCTGCTTGGGCCAAGCCACAGGTTCAATTTAAAAGGTATTTCCGTCTGGCCTTCCGGAACGTATAAAACCCCTTTGGGCGACGTAAAGATAAACAAGAGGGTCGCCGCTCAACTGCTTGAATCATCGAATTTTACAAGATTCGAAAAACAGGCGCACATGAATGAGCATTCCCTTGAGGTCCAGATCCCTTTTCTGCAGGCTGTATTAAAAGATTTTCTGATTGTGCCTGTGCTGGTAAACAGGCTTTCAACCTCGGAGATCATTCAAATCAGCCGCAAGATTGCCTCACTGCTCAATGATTCAGGGACACTTTTGATAGTAAGCACGGATTTGTCGCATTATCACCCCTATGATGAGGCGAATGACATGGACAAAAAGGCCATTGATGCTATAAAAAATATAGACATAGAGGGCTTGATGGAATTATTGAAAAACGGGGAGTCCGAGATTTGCGGCGAGACGTCGGTAATGCTGCTCCTCGAGACTGTCAAGCACATGGGCCATTCTGTAAAAATTGACCTCATTAAATACGCCAATTCTGGCGACACATCAGGGATGAAAGACAGAGTGGTAGGTTATGCCTCTATGAGCATGACCATTTCAGATGAAGGAAACATGCAGCAAAGCGAAACAAATGGGGATGAATCTGCGGATAAAAAATCCGGTTCAGACCCGGCAGAAAGAGGTGATGGAAAATTGCCGGAATCAGAAAACCTTTTAAATGAGCAGGAAAAGAAAAAGCTTCTCCAAATAGCGCGATCTTCAATCACTGCTCACCTTGCGGGGAAGCCCTTGCCAGAATTCGATGTGACAGAACCCAGACTTTTGGAGCAAAGGGGCGCATTTGTGACACTGCACAAACGCGGAATGCTGAGAGGCTGCATCGGATATGTAAGGGCCATAATGCCCCTTTATAAATCCGTATCTGATTGCGCTGTTTCTGCGGCAGTAAAGGATTACAGGTTTCCTCCCTTGCAAAGGCAGGAACTGGATGAGATAGATATAGAGATCTCAGCCCTTACACCCCTAAAAAAGATAGATGATATAAAACAGATCAGGGTCGGAGAACATGGGCTGTACATATCTCTTCCGCCTCGTACAGGGCTTCTTTTGCCTCAGGTAGCCACTGAATACGGATGGGACAGGCTTGAATTTCTGGCGCATACCTGTCAGAAGGCAGGCATTCCTGATGATGCATGGCAAAAGGGCGCGGATATATATATCTTTTCAGCGCAGGTATTCGGTGAAAAGGAAGGATGAGCTTTTATGCATCAAGCTGATGAATGGGTGGAACTGTGTGCTACGAATACGGAGTACGAGGCCCTTTTGATCAAAGGTCTCCTTGAATCAAACGGCATCTCTGTAAATCTGAAATCCTACAAGGTCTCTCAGCTCCCTTTTGACATAGGGCATATAGGAGAAATCAAGGTTATGGTAAGATCCGCCGATCTTAAGGATGCGATCAAAATAACAGGGGATTCCGATAATAATATAAAAACTGGAGAAAATGAAGATATAAATAATCATATAACTTGACAGACATTGTTTTTTTTAATAGTATTATATCGATTTATAGCAGGCACGTAGCTCAGGGGGAGAGCGCTACCTTGACGCGGTAGAAGTCGGCGGTTCGAGACCGCCCGTGCCTACCATCGTTTAAAAGGTATCAGATCGACTCTTTTATAGATTTATTCAGTTAAAAGGAATTGATATTATAAAAATTTTATATTTCCTTGAGTCCTAAAGAGGCATCATTAAAGGATACCAGTATCTTTGATGGTGCTTTTTTATTAGAATGGATTTGATGAATATAGAGACATATAAAGGATTTAAGTACAGGCAATTATGGATCATTCAAAAAACGAAATAGAAGAAGATGATTCACAGGATATCCTTCGCCACAGCGCATCTCATATAATGGCACATGCTGTGATGGATATCTTCCCTGGGGTGAAATTCGCGATAGGCCCGTCTATTGAAGAGGGTTTTTATTATGACTTTGACCTCCCCCGCAACCTTGTTCCTGAAGATCTTTTAAAGATAGAAGAAGGGATGCAGAAACTTGTCGACCAGGATCTCCCTTTTAAACGCAGTTTGCTTCAAAAAGAAGAGGCTATAAGGTTTTTCGAGGAAAAAGGGCAGCCATACAAGATAGAGCTGATCAATGATTTGCCGGACTCCCAGGTCAGCATCTATCAGGTAGGGGATTTTATCGATCTGTGCAGGGGCCCGCATGTGGCATCAACCGGAATGATAAAGGCGTTCAAGCTCCTGAGCATTGCTGGCGCCTATTGGCGGGGGGATGAGCGCAACAAGATGCTACAGCGCATATATGGGACTGCCTTTACAAGCAAAAAGATGCTGGACAAACACCTCGAAAGGATCGAGGAGGCAAAAAAAAGGGATCACCGGAAACTGGGGCGGGAGCTGGATCTGTTCAGCATAACAGACGAAGTGGGCGCAGGGATGGTTATATATCACCCAAAAGGCGCAATGCTTAGGATGTTGATAGAGGATTTTGAAAAGAAGGAACACCTCCGCAGGGGATATCAAATCGTTTACGGCCCCACGCTTTTAAAGCAGGAGCTTTGGGAAAAGTCGGGGCATTACGATAATTATAGGGAAAATATGTATTTCACCGAGGTCGAAGGGCAGGCATACGGGATTAAACCCATGAATTGCCTTGCCCACATGTTGATCTATAAATCAAGGATAAGAAGCTACCGCGATCTTCCCATACGTTATTTCGAACTTGGTCATGTTCACAGGCATGAGAAGTCGGGTGTTCTGCATGGGCTAACCAGGGTAAGGGGCTTCACCCAGGATGATGCTCATATATTATGCACCCCTGATCAGCTCAACCAGGAGATCAAAGGCATTATACAGTTTGTCATTGATGTGATGGATATGTTCGGATTTCAATATCATATGGAATTGAGCACCAGGCCGGAAAAGTCCATAGGCTCGGAAGAAGACTGGGACAGGGCCACGAATGCGCTCAATAATGCATTAGAGGAGTTAAAAATCCCCTCCCGTATATTCGAGGGCGAAGGGGCATTTTATGGCCCGAAGATAGATGTTAAATTAAAGGACGCCATAGGGCGCGACTGGCAATGCGCAACCATTCAATGCGATTTTACACTGCCAGAGAGATTTGATCTGTTTTATATGGATAATGATGGAGAAAAAAAAAGGCCGGTAATGCTCCACAGGGTTATACTGGGCTCTTTGGAAAGATTTATAGGGGTGCTGATAGAGCACTATGCAGGGGCATTCCCTTTATGGCTGTCACCTGTTCAGGTCAAGATACTTACAATCACCGACCGCCAGTCAGGATATGCATGTGATATCTCTGAGAAGCTTCTGGCTGAAGGCATAAGGGTGGAAAAAGACCTTAGGAATGAAAAGATTGGGCTTAAGATCAGGGAGGCGCGTCTTGAAAAGGTTCCCTATATGCTGATTTTGGGTGACAAGGAAGAGAAAAACTCAACCGTGAATCTTCGGTCAAGAGATACTGGAGAATTAACGGATGTCAAGCTTTCCGATCTGATAAAAAAGCTCGAAGAGCAAATACATTTAAAAAATTAGGAGGTGAAGGGTAATAACAAAATCAACAGAAAAAATAGCGGTAAACCGTATGATCCAGGCAAAACAGGTCAGGGTCATAGATTCCGACGGCAAACAAATAGGCATATTAAGATTGGATGAGGCCATTGATAGGGCTGCTGAAGCAGGGTTTGATCTTGTTGAGGTAGCGCCTTCTGCGAATCCGCCTGTGTGCAAGATTATGGACTATGGCAAGTACAAATATCAACAGCACAAACGGGCACAGGAGGCAAAAAAGAATCAAAAGATTATTCATATAAAAGAGGTCAAACTCAGACCCAAGACAGACGAACACGATCTTAACTTCAAGCTTAATCACGCCAGAAAATTCATTGAAGAAGGCAATAAGGTCAAGATAACGGTCGTATTTAGAGGCAGGGAGATGAGCCATCCTGATATTGGCAATGAGTTGCTGGATACAGTGGCCGCCTCATTGGAAGATATCGCCGTTATCGAACAACGAAGCAGGATAGAAGGACGCAACATGACCTTGCTTCTTGGCGCAAAGGGCCATAGCCAGACTGAAAAAGATCATAATTAGATACAGTTATTATTTGGATACAAAATTTAATCAAAATTAGGTATAGAAGGAAGGACTTTGTCATGTCAAAGTATAAGTTAAAGACAAACAGGGGCGCAGCAAAAAGGTTTCATATTACTGCAAATGGAAAGATCAAAATGAAAAAGGCTTATGCCAGTCACATTTTGACAAAAAAGACCACTAAACGAAAAAGAAATTTAAGGAAGGCAGGCTATCTTTCTGCATCTGACCTGGCTAATGCAAGACGCCTCCTGCCTTATGGCTGAAAAAACTCGTTATTTAAAAAGGAGATAAAGTATTATGTCGAGGGTCAAAAGAGGCACAATGGTTAAAAAAAGGCACAAGAGGGTCCTTAAATTGGCCAAGGGTTATCGAGGCGCCAAAAGCAAGCTGTTTAGGACCGCAAAAGAGGCTGTCAATAGGGCTCTTGTATATGGATACAGGGACAGAAAGGCCAGAAAAAGGGATTTCCGCAGGCTATGGATTGTCAGAATCAATGCCGCAGTCAGATCACATGGCCTTTCATATAGCAGATTTATGAATGGGCTTAACAAGGCAGGCATTGACCTTGATAGAAAAATTCTTGCCGACTTGGCCGTCAGCGACCCCAATACCTTTTCCGAACTTGCTAAAACAGCGAAGGAAGCCGTCTAAACATGGCATTAGATATTGAAGCGCTAAGGGCGGAGGCACAGGACCTTATAAAAGCGGCAAAGGATATGGATTGTCTGTCGCAAATCAGGATAAGATATCTTGGGAGAAAGGGTGAGTTAACATCCCTGATCAAGAATATCGGGCATTTGCCGCAGGAGGAAAGGCCTAAATTCGGTGAGCGGTTAAACCAATTAAAGTTGGCTTTGACCAGGGAAATCGATGAGAAGCAGGAGGCCATTAAGAAGCTTTCTGCCAAAACCGGAACAGGTCTTGACCTTACCTTGCCTGGGATACGCCCTGAAAGGGGTCGCAAACATCCTTTGACGCAGATACTTGAGGAAACCTATCATATCTTTACAGGTCTAGGTTTCAAGATCGCCGAAGGTCCTGAGATTGAAACCGATTATTATAATTTCGGGGCATTAAATTTCCCTGATGATCATCCAGCAAGGGACATGCATGATTCCTTTTATCTGGGGACTGATAATCTGTTAAGGACACATACCTCGCCAGTCCAGATCAGGGTGATGAAAAGCCAGCCCCCGCCTGTTCGAATTATTGCCCCAGGCAAGGTTTACAGAAGGGATGCAGACATCACACATACCCCAATGTTTCACCAGGTTGAGGGCCTGCTTGTGGATAATGACGTATCATTTTCAGACCTGAAAGGCGTGCTTACCAGTTTTGTCCATCAGATGTTCGGCCCTGACAAAAGGTTGAGGTTCAGGCCCAGCTTTTTCCCTTTTACAGAACCGAGCGCCGAGATTGACA
The DNA here is from genome assembly GCA_016934595.1 of bacterium. Classification (GTDB taxonomy): domain Bacteria; phylum SZUA-182; class SZUA-182; order DTGQ01; family JAFGSM01; genus JAFGSM01. The sequence goes on from JAFGSM010000255.1 coordinate 10,191, forward strand.
TATCATGTGTAATGTGCATGGGGAAAGGCTGCAGGGTATGCTCGCAGAGCGGATGGCTTGAAATACTTGGTGCAGGAATGGTACATCCCAATGTCCTTAACGAAGTAGGATACGACCCTGAACAGGTCACCGGATTTGCTTTCGGCGCAGGGGTTGAAAGGATAGCAATGCTTAAATACGGCGTTGACGATATACGCCTTTTTTTTGAAAATGACATAAGATTTCTTAGACAATTCTGATAATGCTAATAGGTTATAACTGGTTAAAAGATTATGTGAAAGTCCCCTTTTCTCCTCAAGAACTGGCGGACCGCCTGACTATGATCGGCCTTGAGGTGTCATCAATAGAAGTGTTTCAAAAGGGCCTTGAATTATGCAAAGTAGGTCGAATAGAGGTTATATCCCCGCATCCCAATGCAGACAGGCTATCCCTCTGTCAGGTCGATGTCGGCGAAAAAAAACTTTCTATTGTATGCGGGGCATCTAACATAAAATCAGGGGACAAGGTGCCTGTGGCCCTTTTGGGCGCAAAACCGCCCAGGGGAACGGAGATCAAAAAGGCCAGTGTGAGAGGGATAACGTCGGAGGGGATGCTTTGTTCTGAATGGGAGCTGGGCATTGGAGACGATCACTCAGGCATAATGATACTTCCCGAAGATGCCCAAATAGGGATGGACATCGCGGAATATCTCAAGGTTTCGGATACAATTTTTGAGATAGACCTTACCCCAAACAGGGCAGATTGCCTTTCGCATCTTGGGATAGCAAGAGAAATAGCCGCTATGACAGACCAGATAGCCTCACTTCCTGAAATAAGGTTTACGGAAGAGGGTGGCCCTATAGAAAAAATGATAGAAATACAAATAACGGACCCCAGCCTTTGTTTTCGTTATGCAGCAAGGATAGTCACAGGGATAAATATAGCCCCTTCGCCTCTATGGCTTTCAGCAAGACTTGAGTCTGTTGGAATCAGATCAGTAAACAATGTTGTGGATATAACAAACCTTGTCATGATGGAAACCGGACAGCCATTGCATGCCTTTGACTATGATCTCATTCAAGGCAAAAAGATACTCATTCGACCCGCAGAAATGGGAGAGCGGTTTAAGACGCTCGACGGGATAGAACGTTCGCTCGATCCAACCATGCTTATGATTGCAGATGCCAATCATCCCATAGCTGTCGCCGGAGTCATGGGAGGCATGGATTCGGAGGTGACGGAAAAGACTATTAATATATTAATAGAAAGCGCCCTGTTCAATCCCAAAAGCGTCAGAAAGACATCCCTCAATCTGGGGTTGAGCACCGAGGCATCTCAAAGGTTTGAAAGGGGGATCGATCCTGATGGGGTTCTGGCATCTGCTGACCGTGCCACCCAATTAATCCTGCATATCGCGGGAGGGAAGCCCGCAAAAGGGAGCATCGATTTATACCCCAACCCGATCAAGAAAGAGCCTGTACGGTTGCGCGCCAAAAGGGTCAACGGGTGTCTCGGGCTGAATATTTCATCAAAACAGGTGTATAATATACTTAAGGGACTCTCGTTTAAACCTCTTTCTCCTGCTGGGGAAGATATGGTATTTATACCGCCGTCATTCCGCCAGGACATATTTGGCGAAGTAGACCTGATCGAAGAAGTAGCAAGATTCTACGGGTACGACAATATCCCTACAACAATACCGTCCAGCAAGATACCTATGGGTGATAAGATATCAAAAGGTCAGAATCTCGAATACGTTATGCGCGAGATATTGGTGGGGACGGGATTTTATGAAGTTATAAATTTTAGCTTTACAAAAAAATGCCTATTTGATATTATTAATTTAGGGGTAAAGGAGGGGCACTGCAATCTGGTAGAAATCAAGAACCCGTTGACGGAAGATCACGACACATTGAGGCCCAGCGTTATTCCATGTCTGATTCAGAGCCTTGTGTTCAACCTGTCGCACCAAAACCGGGACCTGAAGTTATTCGAGTTCGGCACGTGCTTTCTTACATCTCAATGCTCAGAAACAGGGTGTGTGGAGGGGAAAAGCCTTGGAATAGCAATGTCAGGTTTGATGCAGGGAAAACACTGGAGGCAGCCTGATATAGACATGGATTTTTACGACATTAAGGGCCAGATAGAGTTTATCCTCGACAGCATTGGAGTGAAGGGATATCTATTTGAAATGGTTAATAATCATGGTCTTGCTGAGGGACAATCGCTGAAGGTCATGCACAAAGGCCGTCAATTTGGAATTTTAGGCCGTCTTTCTCAACGGACAGCGGTATATTTTGACATCAAAAGGCCTGTCTTCGTCGCCGAATTAGATTTCGATTACATATGTGGAATATCCGAATACGGCAGGCATAGATTCAAGGCAATACCAAAATTTCCCCCTGTCTTGAGAGATATGGCGATCGTTGTTGAAAAAGATGTGCCTTTTCAAAGGATAATCGATCTCATCAGAGAAGAAGGCGGCAAATTGCTTGAAGATGCGAACCTTTTTGATTTATATTCAGGGAAACAGATCCCTGATGGGAAAAAGAGCCTCGCATTTTCTTTGACTTATCGTTCAAGTGAAAAGACTTTGACAGACAAAATGGCAGATAAGGTTTATCAGCGTATCTTTAAAAGGCTAAAGTCCGAGTTAAACGCTGAAATGAGAGTGAAATGAGTTAGTGTTTATTAGTCAGGGAGTATGGCAATGCCTTTAGAAAGATTGGATCTTATACAGGAAAAGGTTTGCAGTCTGGTCAGGGAGGTGGAAAGCCTCAGAGAAGAAAACGCCGAGCTTCATGCTAGAATAAGCACGCTTCATAAAAAGATGAAGGAGAACAAAAAAAGGTTGGAACATGTTCTGGTCTCAGAAAATGATATAAAAAAATTACACCTTGAACGTCAACAGGTCCACGAAAAGCTCTCTTGTATGTTAAACCAATTAAAGGATATCTAAGGGATTATGGAAAAGACTACAATCAAGACCACTGAAGTAAAGCTGCTTGGAGAGACTTATGCCATAAAGAGTGGAGCTGAGAGCGAAAGGGTAAAAGAACTGGCTGATTATCTTGACGCAAAGATGAGCGAGATCAAGGCTGCTGCGCCTAACTATGCGATGTTAAAAGTTGTAATCCTCGCTGCCTTTTATATTACTGAAGAATTATTTGAGTGTAAAACTCAATTATCGGCAACCTTAAATACAATGGAGGAAAAGACAGCCAATATCCTAAAAATGTTGGAGGATGCATCTATTACCTTTTCCGGCCAACAAAACGGGCCGGATGATATCTCTTCTTCTTTAACATAGACCTTAACTATAGATTTATAGGTCTAGTTTATGATAGATTCTTAAAGAATCAAATATAAAGACAATGTTTGCTATTATAGACTTATTATACCTCTAAGGATCTATTAGATCGTTTAAATTAGCGGATGACAAATACAGCCCCCTGCCGTGCACGTGATGAAGAAAATTTTTGAGCCAACACTAACATCATGGGAGCCTAACTAGTGGTATGGCAAGTATGCCCATTCGATGGGAAACTTAAAATACCTTTGAGGGCACCCACCTGGTTTACCAGGTTCATAGACTATCCTTCACACGACACAATGGCGGGGGGATTATAGATTGTCTTCAAGAGTAATTTATTTACTAAATATTCCTCATTTTTGGAGTCTTGGCCTTTTCCCGGGACAATAGGCGCTCAAATAGACATTAAAAACAGACTGTTATCTTCAATCATATCCTTTTGGAGATAACCGCAGAATTGTGATCAGGTTTTTTTCATTGAAAGCCGGATGCCGTTGTCTGAACCTGAATTAAAAAATAAGGGATTTAAATGAAAAAGGATTCCAAGGCTTCCATCAGAAGAATATACTCATCAAAACGGGACGGCCTCACTGCTGATGAAAGGCGCATAAAGAGCTGTCTGATCATAGAAAGACTGTTAAGCCTGCCTGAATTCCAAGAGGCGGAATCCTGCCTTGCATACGCATCATTCCGCAGCGAAGTGGAAACCGACAGCCTTATCTCCACCATTATAGAAATGGGAAAAAGGCTGGCCCTTCCTGTCACTGACCTAAAGGCAAAAAGGCTTTTGCTTTGCGAGATAAAAAACGGGCTGAAATCGCTTTCCCCTTCCACTTACGGGATAAGAGAACCAAGTTTAAATGGAAACCGTTTGATTTATCCGAATGAGATAGACCTGTTTATTGTTCCTGGCGTTGCGTTTGACATGAACGGAACTAGACTCGGATATGGAGGCGGATATTATGACAGGCTGCTTTGCGGGGTTCGGTCAAAGCCTGCCTTTGCGCTGGCTTATGAAATACAAATTGCTTCGGCCCTCCCTTGCGAGGCAACCGATATCAGAGTGAAAAAGATATTAACCGAAGATCGACTAATAGATTGTATAAAGGATCATTTGTGCCTTGATCCTTTATAATCACTGAAAACTATATCTCCCGTTTCACAGGCCGTTTTAGAAAGGCGGCCTGAAACGGTTTTATAAAGGGGGTGAACAAAATTCCCGGTCAGTTAAGTTTAATCATAATAATGATAGTGTTAGGAATAGCCTGTCTTTTTATCGGATATTATGCAAGGAAAAAGCTGTTTGAATACAGGCTGAACAACGCAAAGGCAAGGGCAAATGAAATTCTTTCGGATGCAAAAAAGGAGGCCAGCAATATAGTAAGGGAGGCATCCATAGAAGCCAAGGACCTTAAATACAAGTCAAAGGCCGAATTCGAAAAAGAGACCAAGGACAGACGCATAGAGCTGCAAAACATTGAAAAGAGGCTCACGCAAAAAGAGGAAAATATAGATAGAAAGGCCGATTTGATTGACAGGAAGGAGAATGAGTTAAATAACCGCACAAGACAGATAACAGCGCGGGAAGGAGATGTAAAGAAAAAGGAAGAGGAATATTCCCAGCTTATTCAGAAGGAACGTAGGCTTCTTGAAAGCATATCAGGCCTGACTTCTGAGGAGGCTAAAAATATCCTTATGTCTCACATGGAGTCCGATGCTCGTCATGCAGCGGCAAAGACCATCAAAAAGATCGAGGATGAGGCCAGGGAAACCGCACACAAAAAGGCGAAGGAGATCATAAGCCTGGCCATTCAAAGATATGCCTCCGAGCAGGTGGTGGAATCGACTGTATCGGTGGTCGACCTTCCCAATAATGAAATCAAGGGCAGGATTATTGGACGTGAAGGCCGTAATATCAGGACGCTTGAAATGGCAACCGGCATCGATCTGATTATTGATGATACCCCTGAGGCAGTCATTCTGTCCGGTTTTGATCCGATTCGAAGGGAGATCGCTAAAAATGCCTTGCAGAAATTGATCGTTGACGGCCGCATACATCCGGCCAGGATAGAAGAAGTCGTATCAAAAACCCAGAAAGAAATGGAAACGTCCATTAAAGAGGTGGGAGAGCAGGTCACTTTCGAACTTGGGGTGCATAACCTGCATCCAGAGGAAATAAAACTGGTCGGCAGGCTTAAATACAGAAGCAGTTACGGCCAGAATGTGCTGCAGCACTCTGAAGAGGTCGCTTACCTCGCCGGCATCATGGCAAGCGAACTCGGCTCGGATGTGCAGATGGCCAAACGGGCCGGATTGCTCCATGACATAGGCAAAGGCGTCGATCATGAGGTGGAAGGCTCTCACCCTAAGATAGGCGCGGAACTTGCCAAGAAATATGGAGAGTGTGAAGAGATAATCAATGCCATTGCCGCTCACCACGGGGATGAGGATCCAAAAAGCATAACAGCGGTTTTGATACAGGCCGCTGACGCAGTTTCTGCGGCCAGGCCTGGAGCAAGGAAGGAAAGCCTTGAGACCTATGTCAAACGCCTGGAAAAGCTTGAGCAAATCGGCAGGTCATTCAAAGGGGTCGAAAATTCCTATGCCATTCAGGCAGGCAGGGAGATAAGGGTGATTGTTGAACCATCAAATCTGTCGGATGAAGCTATAAACCAGCTTGCAAAGGATATTGCAGGAAATATTGAGAAGGAACTAGAATATCCTGGCGAGATAAAGGTGACTGTCATACGTGAAACAAGGGCAGTGGAATACGCAAAATAGATCGGTGAACTAAGATTGAATATACTTTTTATAGGGGACATAATAGGAAAACCAGGAAGACACGTTGTACGCGAGCTTCTATTCCCGTTGATAAACAAGCACCGGATCGATTTCTGTATAGCGAATGCTGAAAACTCGGCAGCCGGCTTTGGGATCACACAGGAGCTGATACATCAATTCCTGGATATGGGCATCAACTGCCTTACATCAGGAAACCATATATGGGATAAAAAAGAGGTGATCAATGGACTGGACTCGGAGCCAAAACTTTTGAAACCTGCCAATTATCCTCCATCCACCCCAGGCAATCCCTATGGGATATATGAAAGCGGAATTGGCCACAAGGTTGGGGTTTTGAATCTGGAAGGAAGAGTATTCATGCCCTGCATAGACTGCCCTTTTCAGGTGGCTGAAAGGATGCTGGCCATTATCAGAAAACAGTGCAAGGTCATAATTGTGGATTTCCATGCGGAGGCAACCTCAGAGAAGATCGCTATGGGCTGGTATCTGGACGGAAAGGTGACAGCGGTAGTGGGCACGCATACTCATGTTCAGACAGCAGATGACAGGATATTGCCTAATGGAACCGCTTATATCACCGATGTAGGCATGACCGGCCCATTTGATTCCGTAATAGGAATAAAGAAGGAGATTGTATTGGAAAGGTTTTTGACCCAGATGCCTCAAAAATTCACCTTAGCCAACCGTGATCTAGCCATGAATGCGGCTCTTATAGATTGTGATCCTGAAACAGGCAAGGCAAGAGGCATTGAAAGGCTGCAGATACCTTTACCTTGAGATCTCTATAATCTCGTATTGTCTGATGCCATTCGGCGTTCTTACCTCAACTGTGTCGCCGACCTCCCGGCCAAGAAGGGCCTTTCCCACAGGCGCTACAGTAGATATCTTGCCGGTCTTATAATCCGCCTCCTCGGGTGATACAAGCATATAACACACCTCCGTATCGGATTGAATATCAAAGAGTTTGACCCTGGCGCCTATATAAACCTTATCATCCGGAAAATTCTCATCCTCAATGATCCTGATATTAGCAAGTTTACTTTCCAGTTCGGCAACCCTTCTCTCCAGATGGGCCTGTGCCTCTTTTGCCGCGTCATACTCGGCATTTTCGCTTATATCTCCATGTGCTCTGGCCTCGCCAATTTGCCGGGATATCTCCCTGCGTTTGGGCCCTTTCAGAAAATCCAATTCCTCCTTTAGTTTGTTATATCCTTCTCTGGTCAGATAAGTTGGTCTCATAATAAAAAATCATCCCCCTGTTTTTACAGTTTTTGTAAGCCAAGGCTTTTATACTTAGAGTATTTTAATTACATCGTCTTTTAATTATCTTTATCATAATCACATATTCGATTCAAGATGTCACAAAAGAGAAAACTGCAAAGTAACCCCCATGACCTTACAGTCACAACGAAGCTTGAAAATGAATAAAAACAAAGTATTGTTCGATCATTTTCATATAAATATAAACTCTACTTTTGAGCTTTTGTGTCGATTGTATTATAATGTATTATATTTTATAATATGCTTGGCTATGTTGTTATCCGGTTTCCAAGGGAATCGGGTTAAATTTGACATTTAGAAAAAGGATCCGGATTTAATTAAATATGCAGGAGGACTTATTATGGAATATAAGAGGGAATTTTTTCCGATAGTAAAAAAGACAATCATGCCAAGGCCTGTTTACAGGGAGGAGACCGATATCCTCGGCCAAAGCGGTATTGCTTGGGCGACAGAGGCAATAATCTACGGGCCTAACTGGTATCATGACAGGGAACAGGGTCTTATCGAGATATATGACGCAGGGCCCGCTTTGTGTTTTCGTGACATCCTCCCCAAAAAGCATAAATATGCCAGGGAGGGGCTTTATCTCAGACTTGCCTTGGCCTATAGAACCACAGAAAACGCAAACGCCAATATCAGGACGTTTTCAGGAAACCATGTAAACCTCCCAAACAGTTTGAAAGGCTCGATATATATCGATCCTTTCACATATCACTGGGTGAGCGACGACATGACTATAAATATCAATTCCATTTATCTTAATGAAAAGCTTTGGATACAAAGGGTGGAATGGGAGTGGGTCAGCAAGGAGACTATATTTGACGATGAGGTCGGCAAAAAGGATATAAACCTCATAAGGTCACAAAAAGAGATAGAGGCCATCTATACCAAGAAAGAGATCACGTCCAATACAGTCAAGGAATACCTTATCAATAGAGTCAAACATGATGAAAATTTTGCAAAGCGTTGTCTTGCCCTGCTAAACAGCGATAATCTGTTTGAAAAGGATTTGGTCACCATTTACAAAGGCCTGAACATAAGAGATGCATGACACCCCTTTCATTTAACGTTTACCTTCCTGATCCCTTTTGGCCGCCAACTGGGAGAGATAATCCTTGAGCCATGCAGACAATAGGGCAGAAGCATCCCCCAAATAATAGCGCCTTCACCGTAGCGGTCATTGATCTTATCCATAACCGCGCAGACCTCTTCCTGACGGCGGGAAGATTCAAAAAGGGAAAGCTGCCTTGCCCGCAGAGGGAATAGATTGGAAAGAGAAACACCCAGAAGCCTTACAGGCTGCATAAGGCTAATGTCTGAGAGGATGTCTGCGGCTATATTCCATATATCCTGTGAACCGTTTATGGCCCGGCTGACCGTCTTCTGGATAGTAAAGGTGTGAAAGTCGGCATATCGAACGGTAAGGGTCACCGTCCTTCCTGCCACGCGATAGGCCCTTGCCCTTCTTCCCACCATCTGTGAGAGGTGAAGGAGATAACACAGGATATCGGATTTGTCCATGATGTCACGATCCAGAGTCATGCTGTGCCCTACGGACTTTGCCTCCGGCTCTTCCCCTATAGGGATGACAGGGCTGTAGTCCTTTCCCTGTGCCATTGCTTTAAGCCTCTCCCCTATCACACCAAAACGCCGGGTAAGGATACACAGGGGCATCCTGCCCAATTGGCCGCAGGTCTTAATCCCCAAATGCTCCAGTGATATGGCAAGGCGTGTGCCTATCCCGCACAGTTCTTCTACAGACAGGCCGTCCATCAGCCCTTGCACATCACAGGGCCTTATCCTGAAAAGGCCGTCCGGTTTTTTAGCGCCGCTTGCCAGCTTTGCAAGAAGCTTGTTTGGGCCTATGCCAACCGAACAGGTCAGGCCCAGGTCTTTGTTTATGCATGCCTTGATCCTTCCTGCTATAGACTCAGGGCTTCCAAAAAGACTTATAGACCCTGTAATATCCAGAAATGCCTCATCGATGGAAAACACCTCCACAAGGGGTGTGAACATCTGAAATATCTTTACAATCCGGCAGGATGTATCCGTATATTTACGGTTGTCCACTGTCACAAGATGAATCATAGGGCACATCTTTCGGGCTTCGTATGCTGTCATCCCTGTCTTTACCCCATATTTGCGAGCCTGATAAGAGGCTGTGGTGACCACTGTCCTCGCACCCGAGCCTATGACAGCCACAGGCTTATCCATAAGATAGGGCCTGCACCTTTGTTCAACGGAGGCAAAAAATGCATCCATATCTATATGGAGTATAATCCGATCCCTTTCCATTTTTTCTGAATTTTGCATATTTTGTATTTTCTTTACTTTTGCACTTTTCGTGTAACCCTACGAAAACATTGACATAAAATATTTTTGTTTCTGTCGATATCTTATTGAAAAATATGACTTAATTTAATAAAACGCAAAAGTAGCGTATTTTAAGATTAACCTTCATCGTCAACGGCCATTAGCCTCCAGGCCATGGCATCCCTGTAGAATGAAATCTGATAAAGGTTGGCCCCTGCAATGACAGAAAAGTCTTGAACCCGGCAGGCGCCCTCCCTTCTGCCCCATGTATAGGTCACCTTTGTGACAACATATCTCCTGCCCTGCCACATAAACCAGACAGGCCTGACCCTGTCAGGGGGCTCGAATACAGCCCCTACACTTATGGGCATGTCTATTTGAGAAACCATTAGTTTATCTCTACCTTAAACCCTGCCCTAAACCTGTTAATCCCTTTAGTCTGAAAATCCCCTACGTGGATTTTCAGCCCTCATTGTGAGCCGAAGGCTCACGGGGCTTTCGTATGAACGATATATCCCTATCAGCCTGCCCAGAATAACGGCCTGATCTTCCGGTGTCAGTATAATCGGCCGAATATTTGAATTTGCAGGTTCCAGCCTGATCTGAAACTCGTCTTTGTAGAACCTCTTTAGCGTGACATCTTCCCCGATCAAAACAGCCACGATATCCCCGTTTTCAGCACAGGGCTGCGGGCGGATCAGCGCATAATCCCCCTCCTGAATATGCGCCTCTATCATGCTGTCCCCTTCCACCCTGAGAAAAAAGAGGTCTTTCCCTCTAGCCAGCGAAGTATCTACTGCTATCTCGCCTTCCATGTTTTCAACGGCCAGTATCGGACTTCCTGCCATTATCCTTCCTATAACGGGGACCATGCATGTTTGAGGAACGGCAGGATGAAGGATCTCGATAGCCCTTGAGCTTCCTGATATCCTACGTATATATCCCTTTCGCTCCAGGATGTCGAGAAATTTTTTTGCGCCCTTGGGTCCCGATATCCCAAGATCGGCAGCAATCTCCCGCACAGTTGGGGGATAGCCCTTTATGCGTATCTGCCTGATCAGGAAATCCAAAACCCTCTGCTGTCTTTTTGTTAAAGGCTCACTCATAATGCTCTCCTCCTCTTTAGGCCAACTTTTGTTACCCTTTTATAATAATACCTTTGCCTGTTGGCGATGTCAAGTTAGCGGCATTAGTACGGATATTTATTCGACTTAAATCGTAATTTATGTTATATTAACAACATGATAGATCGCAAATATCTGGTTTTTATAACCCTCTCTTTAATTATTTTGCTGTTTTTACCATTTCGGATGGAAATCCCGTTCAGGCATCTTCATTTCTCCTTGAGAATCGAAGATAACCGGTTGTTTCACCTGAAAATCCCTTCTGGGTATTTTCATCCCCCTTTGCGCCGAACTTCGAACTTGGTGTTTCACCTGAAAATCCCTTTTTGGCCTTTTCATTTCATCTTGACGACCGAAGGCCCATACGCTTTTTACTCCGTTCCCCCCCTTTTGGCCTTTGAACGTGTTCAAAGAAACGGGAAACGATGGATACAGTATACCGCAGGCACAAACAATAAATCAGACGGCATGGCAGGGGAATTGGGGTCTTTCCTGCTTCAGCCGCACAAGGAAGAAGGGTGTTTTGCATGCCACAGCGATATGTATCCTGATTTGGCTTACGATCCGGATGATCCTGATTCGCCGGACTGTTCATGTTTTTCCTCCTTAAAAAATGGCAGATGGTTTCCTGTTGAATACTCTTCGCTGGACTATGATCCGGCCAGGAAGCCAGGGCCGAATCCATCTTTAAATTACATAGAACACTATGCAGATAGAAAAAGGGGGCATTTGACACACCTTGTTTATCAGCCTTTTGGATTGGGGAGGATGTGCCTGGACTGCCATGATAAATCAAGGTATCAATCAAATAATGCAGCCAGTGATGGTCATGGCACAGGGGGCAAGGTATTTTTTCAGGATGGAAAGACGCTTGACGCAACGATTGTATGCACCGGCTGTCATGGAGGGTTCTATCCAAAGGGTTCCCATGCATGGGATATTAATATAGGAAGTCCATCGAAGATAGACCCCAATTCCGTAAGGGTACTCGAATGGTCCAATCCGGCCACGGTTACATGTCTCCAATGTCATGATGACTCAAAGGGGAATGGCGGGATATACGCCTCATATATAAGCAGGCATTCCATAATGATTGAGAAGGATTACATGTTCTATAATGACTTGAGATATGATGAATGCCGCATAACAGCCCCTGACCCTGATGCGGTGCCAGGCTGGAATTACTGGTTTGTGAATGGACATGGGGCGATGTTTGATTCATCTTATGCAGGGGCGACTCTGGATACGGAATACCCTGGCCATCAAAAAGCTTCAAGGCCCTTCCACTCAAAAGGCAATGCTGATAGCCCCAATATCCCTATTGTAGGCAAAGAACAAAGGCAATCATACGACCTCAATCTCGATCAGGGCGATGGAAACAAAAACCTATGCTGGGAATGTCACTTGTCAAACGAAACGGTCAGAAATCTCATCTGTGCCGAGTCCTCTGATTATCCAGAAGGCCTGCCAATAGGAAAATACAACGGGCACATAGACACCAAAACATTCAAAGACGAAAGGTGGACCGAACTCAGCCCAAAAAGCACAATGTCGCATTCTGTCTGGAAAAAATGCAGGGAATGTCACCCCTCCAAATATTCACACATAGTATGTGAATCAAGTCAGAGCAGCAAATATCAACATGAAGCAAGGGATTCCCAGTGCATTGTCTGCCACAATCCCCATGGTTCGGGGAGTGAAAACGGAAGGTTCAATCTTTTTATGATAAAAGGCAGGATATATAAATGTGATACAAGGGAGGGGATTTCCACTTTCAACTCCCCTTCGATATCTGCAAACACATCGGATATCTGCGAGGTATGCCATCAGGAAAAGGATAAGTCGGGATGGAAAAAACCAGGCGCGGATAAGTATCCGGATATAAAGAGCGAACCGCATCAAAACGGCGCCCGGCACTACTTCGACCCTAACAAAAACCCGGGCGCAACCCCTGATGTATATCTAATCGACTATCGCGACAGCGATTGCACGGGATGCCATATACATGATCCCGATCCTCCCCTTCCCCTTCCGCCTTACACCCCTGATGAAGAGCGGAAACTTGAAGACACAACCGGCATGTATCCCTTCAATTCAAAGGCATTTGCCCCCACATGCAGGTGCCACGGGATTGGCAGAATAGATATTGGGACGCTCGAATATAAGGAATACAGGGGCAGGGGAAACAAACCCGACATTACTGGAAAGGGGCATGGCACACCACCTCCTCCCTTTCCTGATGGCAGGATGAGAAAAGACCCGCACAGGGCGCACGCTGTCTATAATTTCCCGTGCAGGGAATGTCATATCGATCCCAGGGATTTATTAAATTCCTCCTATGATCCAGATCAAGAATATATATTCCCCCTCGATGGCCAAATCCATATAGGATTCGACCCATCCAGAAACCCTTATGGGAGGTATGAAAAAAAAGAAAAGACCTGCACAAATCTTTACTGTCACAGCAATGGAAAGGGGTTGTATACATCTGTCACATGGAAACATACATGGGACGAATCGGTTATCTTGTGCCGCGATCCCTATAATCCCCAGTGCAAGGATGAAAACGGGCGATTCAATTATTGCGGCAACTGCCACAGCACCCCGCCCGATAAAAGAGGTACAGACCATTCAAAATGCACGGCCTCATGCGATAGATGCCATCCCCATAATGGCATCTATGAACAGAAACCGGGATTTTATAAGCATGTAAACGGCAGAGTGGATGTCTTGACAAGGGATAAAATCATAAATACCTTCGAACCTAAAGGGTGCGGCTGCTGTCATTCAGACGAGCAAAAACTTGATTTTCACCGGCTTTCGCCATTATCTTCGCTCACCCAGCAATTTCCTGAAGGGAGCTGTCTGGGATGTCATGACGACGAGCATAGAAAGTTTGTGATATGCGATGCGATGCAGCGTAAACAAGGCGATGTGGATGCCTGCTGTCTTAAGTGCCATCAAAATATCATCGGTAAACCCCTTGGCGGGTTATCAGAAGCAAATAAAAATTGGGTGCATAGCGCAAGCAAGGATTGCACCCTATGTCATGACATGGTGTGCGGCATCATAAACAGCAACGATCCAAATGTCATCGAAAACATCGAGGTCAAGGATCCAAACGTGCTCAATACCCTTTCAAAAAATCCCAATTATGGACACCATATCAACTATTACCAGAGGCGCAACATCCGTATCCATCTCAATTATACACAGGACTGGAACGAGACCACAGGGTGCGGTGTATGCCATCAGGAACAATATCTCGCCACTGAGGAAGAGAAGAAGAGGTTCAGGAGATCAAAGACGATCCATGATAATTATGACAAATCCAACCCTTCTTCCAGATGCGATGAATGCCACCCATCCTCCGTCCCCCAGTGGCATTGTGATTTTACCGACACTACAGGGAAAACGTGCACCATATGCCATGCCCCTTACAAAAGAAAGAGCAATATCCATCTCCATCTCAATTATACTCAGGACTGGGATGGATCTACAGGGTGCGGGGTATGTCATCAGGAACAGTACCTTGCTACCGAAGAAGAAAAGGAGAGGTTCAGAAGGTCAAAGACAATCCATGATAATTATCAGAAATCCCGTCCCTCTTCCAGATGCTTCGATTGTCATATAAGCCATCGCAGGCTCACTTATATAAGCGGGGTTACATGCACCGGATGTCACACCCCTGATACGGATAAAAAGACAGGACCGAATTATCTCCACAACAGGTTTTCGTTTGCAGAGGGCATTGCCTGTATAGACTGTCACTCCACATCACATGAAAAAGGGACGATACTATATGCTGAAGGTGACACAAAGGCAGAGCTTGAGCGAAAGTGCAAGGCATGTCATACATCTGAGAAATTGACCAGTATCAGAGTCTCCTGCAAGCCTGGCAGGTTTGATCATAAGGCGCGGGCCCATTGTCTGAACTGTCATGATGTCTATAAGGAAAAAAACGATAAGTATATAATCGAAAAGGGACATTACGCCCTTACTGCAAAAACAGGGAATATGAGGCAAGGCTGGGCTGGTAAAGATAATTATTCTGATAGCGACATGGAAGGCAATTTCGATAGCGGCAGCAATATGGATAATTACAGGGATAGCGATGATAATTACAATGATTGCGGAGTATGTCATGGCGAGGGACCAAAACACCCTCTCTATCCATCCAGAAAGATCCACGACTCAATCAATGCACCCTGTAACACCTGTCATGGAAAACATTGCGAGATGAACATAGGCGCAACAAACTGATATCTTTGTCTCGAAAATAGCATCCTATTTTCATCCTTCGTGGCAGCCTGAAAGGCCATGAGGGTTTGTCTCGAAAATAGCATCCTATTTTCATCCTTCGTTGTGACTGTAAGGTCATTGGGGTTACTTTTAAAACTCCAAGAAGTACGCCCTATATGTTTCATTAAACCCGCCCCTCTTTTTCAAGTTCTTTATACCAACGGGGATGATGCAAGCGTGCCCAGGATTTCGAGACCCTCCCTGTATAGAGCAACTGAAAAGAGCCGGGCGCGCCGATAGTGGAAAGATACACATGGGCCACAAACATGAGCACCACCATCACCATGGCAAGGTCATGGACGATATACATCCAGCGCACTAGTTCCGGAGGCATTACGCTTGCCTGCCACATGATGAGTCCCGAGATAATAAAAAGGATACCGCTCACGATAGTATTATAAAAGAAAAGCTTCTGTCCTGCATTGAATTCCCCTGCCTCGGGGGCGTTCTTGAACAGATTCCCCAGATACCCCCCTGCCTTTGTGATCCAGGTGAAATCTCCTTTCTCCCATCGGCATGGCTTCCAGAACATCCATATTACGAACGGGAGAAATAGTGCAAAGGGTATGGCGAAGATGTGATGAATCGTCTTCGTCAGCACGGACCCGTTGATGACCCCTTTCAGAAACGGAAACCTCGGAAGAAACAAAAGGATGCCCGTGACAAGCAGGATACAAAAACAAATCAAATGCAACCAATGGATGATGATCTCATGGGACTTCATTCTCAAAATGGTGTCATTCATCGCTCTTCACCTCGTATTTCTTCTCCTTTTTAGGCCCGATTATCAGGTAATGGGCTATGGCAGCCATTATAGCCCCGAAGATTCCATATGTCCCAATGGGCTGAATGAACTGCTTCCACACGATTACCGACAAAGGCACTTTAGGATCCCTATTCAGGCCATAGTGTTCTGGTTCGTCCTTGATGGCATAAAGCACATGGGTGCCTTTCAAAAAGGATTCTCCATAGAGTTTTCTTTCAACTCCCGTGGAGGCGAGGATCTCGCCGCCCTGCGCCTTGAGGTCATCAATCTTGCCGTATCTCAGAGCTCCAGTGATGCATGTGGCCACGCAAGCAGGCTCTTTTCCTTCCGCAGTGCGGTGCTCGCACAGGTTGCACTTATAGCTTTTACCCAGCCTTCGATTGAACTGGGGCACATTGAAAGGACAACTTATGACGCAATACTGGCACCCTATGCATAGTTTCTCATCAAGGAAAACAGCGCCATTCGGTCTCCGGCTTATGGCAGACACAGGGCATGCCATCATACATGCTGCATCAGAGCAATGCATGCAGGCATTCCTGACAAAATTCTTTTCCACAACAGGGAACGCCCCATGCTCTACGGGTTCAACACGTACGATGAAATGGCCCTCAGGCCAACCGAACTCCGCCTTGCATGCCATCGCGCAGGCATTGCACCCGACACACCTCTCAACATCAAAGAGTATTCCGTATGAATCCTTCAGATCATCTTGCATGTCATTCCTCCATGGCTACAATCCTGAAGCCGGTAAATCCGGACCGCAGTGTTGGATCGGCGCCATAACGGTTTGAAACCCTGAGCATGTCAGGATGAAAACACCATGCCCCGCCCCTGACTGACCTGAGTCTCCCCGAAGAGGGTCCGGCCGGGTCCTTTGAGGGACTTTCCCTGTAATACGTCGCACAATACCAGTCCTCGCACCACTCCCATAGGTTTCCTGCCATGTTGTAAAGCCCGAAGCCATTGGGAGCGTAAGCCCTGGCAGGGGCGCAATAGGCGTAGCCGTCAGCAATATTCTGGTCCGCCCATATATCCTTTTCCTTTTCAAACTCCAGGCGATCTGCGAAATTGCACTGCGTGCCGTCCGGTTCCTGGTCTCCCCAGGGGAAGGACATACCCTGCAATCCCCCCCGTGCAGCGTATTCCCATTCAGCCTCCGTGGGCAGCCGATAGGTCCTGCCCTCCTTTGCGCTCAACCAGTTGCAGAATTCCTTTGCATCCTCCCAGGATACAAAACAAACAGGATAAATATCAGCCGGGGAATAGGCTGCTATGTCATTCCACTTATTCCAGCTTGTGCCACTAGAACCACAAAAGACCTTCCATTGGGCAATGGTCACCTCCGTATCGCTGATGTAAAATGGTCCAAGGGTTACCTCATGGGCAGGCATCTCATCCTCTCCTCCCCTGCCTTTTTCTGATCCCATGACAAAACTACCCCCTTTGATTGGGAGCATATCCATCCCAAGGGAATTCCGGAACGCAGATGCAGTGATGGGAACACAAAGTAACAATATGGAAAGTATAATGGCTGTTTTAACATGTTTTTCAAGCATTATTTTCATAGACATATCCCTTTATTCCACCCTTTTTTTCACGAAAATCCCTTTTGGGTATTTTCATTCCCCTTTGTGAATCTAAGATTCATGGGCGTTTCAATTTCAAAAAATATCTTGGAGAACATGCCTGCCTCCCGGTAAAAAGGATGCAAACTGTAAATATGAACCTTATCCGAAAAATTCCATGCCCAACATAGAAGGTGCTGCATGAGAAAGCGTGCCTGAGCATCCCGAAACCGGTCAGCCTCCTCTATATTCCCTTCCAGATAAGCGCTCATCTCCCTTTCGATGAGGTATGCCATGAATTCTGTTTCAATGGCGATATGGTCCGCCGGTTCCGGATGATGTTGTCCCAGATCAACGCCGAACCGCCTGTAGAATTCCCTTACCCTCACCGTGGTCTCGCCGAGCACTATTCTCCCCTTTTCAACATGCACCGATTCATACGGCTTTGCAGGTGTCCCGTTAAAGGAGCTTATAAAAAGCCTGGTATACTCCACCTCCATATCCTCCAGCGGACCGGAGGCACCCCAATGCACCATTGCCGAAAGAGAACCTAATAGTCTTTTTTTATCTGCGTTTGAATAGGACGACAAATATCTGTAGTAGTCATCTGCGAGGGTAAACCCCTTCAAAAAATTCATTGTTTCATGACCAGGATAACTGTATATGGTGTGAAGGAGGCGATATACCGCACACCGTATAGTCTCCTGCTTCTCCCATACATTCAGGGCCATTGTACCCATGTTCAGCGATGGACACATGGGCGTCATGCCTTTGAAACCCTTACCAGAATGTCGGAGTCAGCGGCATTTGCCGAAGGATCGTTGATGCGTATCATCTCCTGCAAGGGTATATCGCACATAAGATCGCCGTCGTTTGCACCCTGATAAGCGGCCCTGGTCAGAAACTTGGACCAGTGGCCATACCCGTGCGGCACGCATACCGTATCCGGCCGTATCCCTTCGGTGAGAAATGCCTTAAGGACGATCTGCCCGTGTATAGATTCCACCCTAACCATATCATCCTTCCTGATCCCCAGCTCCCGCGCTTTTCCGGCATTGATCCATACCATGTTCTCAGGGACCATCTCATGTATCCAGGGTATATTCTCCGTGGTGCAATGGAAATTCAGAGGTGAACGGGTGGTGGTAAAATAGAAGGGATATTCGCTCGTTGGTGTAAGCACAAAGTCATCCTTGAAAACAGGCAACGGGTCGTATCCGTGCTGCTCAAAAAGCTGGGAAAATACCTCGATTTTACCAGAGATGGTGTTCAGCTTTGTAAGGTCCATAGGCTTAAACCTTTTCCTGAAGGTCAAAAGCCCCATCCCTTTCAGTTCCTGGTAGGTCATCTCCAGGTACTTTAACTGTTCATTCAATGCGGCCTCACCATGCTCCGGCATATAGTCTGCGAGACCCATGCGCTCTGCAATCCCCGCCTTGATCTCATCCAGTTCCCTCGCCTCGTACAGTGGCTCCACCACCGGCTGAAACACGGAGATTTGAGGGGACTTCGCAAAAAGGCTCCGGGCGTTTATCTCCTTCCTTTCCAGATAGGTCCTCTCCGGCAAAACGATGTCGGCAAGGCAGGCCATCTCATCCGGATATATGTTGATATTAACCACAAACGGGACCTTCGCAAGGGCCGTGGCCATACGATTCGGATTCGAAAAGGCGAAGAGGCCCTGTTTGTAAACGATGAGCGCCTTCAGCGGATAGGGTTCCTCCTTCAGTATCCCCTCTGCGATGGTGTGAATCAGGCCGTCACCCGAAAGGGGATGGGGATTCAGCACAGGAAAATTCTGTGCCCCGTCGATCCTGAGATGGGTGTCCATCTCGGGCGGCTCCTTTTTGGGCCGGTTCCTGACCACCCTGGGGGTTCGGGGGAAAAACATGCCTCCCGCTATCTCGATGTTCCCTGTGATGGCGCATAGGATATTCTCGGCATTAATCAAGGAAAGGCCCTCCCGCCTCATAACGTGAACTCCCCGTTTATAATGGGGAATGCAGGCAGGTTTTGTTGTGGCGAATTCCCTTGCGATCCTTTCAATGGTCTCAGCCGGCACATCGCTGATCCGTGCGGCCCACTCAGGGGTCTTATCCCTCACCGAATCAGCCAAACGATCGAAGCCGTATACATTGGCTTCGACAAATGCCTTGTCATAAAGGTCGTTCCGGATGATTGAGTGGATCATGGCAAGGGCGACCGCTATGTCCGTACCGGGACGAATGGGGATCCATTCCTCGGCCATGGCAGCGGTGGCGGATTGCCTGGGATCAAAGATCACCGCCTTTGCGCCCTTTGCGATCCCTTCGGCAAATGGCCCTGCAAACACGTTTTTTCCCTTTCCCGGCATATCCCAACCAAAACCGAGAATATACCTTGTTTCACTCATATCAGGCGCAAGGTAGCGCTGCCCGAAGACTCCGAGATTGCCAATGACCCTGGCGCTGTTACATTTTGTGTGATGACACAGGTCATTGGGACTCCCCAATGCGCGAAGCAGGTCTTTCCCCGCATGGTATCCGAGCCATGCTATGCTCCGCCCGCCGAATTGATCCCTGGACTTGGACAACTCGGCGGCAATGGTATCCAATGCCTCATCCCAGGAAATCCTCTTCCATTTAGGGTCCACCCCGACACCCTTCTCGGGGTTTGTGCGTTTTAGGGGATATTTAAGCCGGTCCGGATCATACAGGAGGCTGACGCCAGCATTTCCCTTGCCGCATAAACGTCCCCTTCCATGTTGATCGTCCGGGTTCCCATCCAGTTTAACCAGCCTTCCGTCCTTCACCGATGCGATCATTGCGCAATGACTGGCGCACATGCCGCAGGTAGTGAAAAGGGTATTGGTACCGGATATATCCCCTGAAAGCGTTGCCTCTTCCTGCAAAGCTCTTGCAGGCAAGGGAATAAGGCCAAGTAAGCCGGCACCGGCCCCTAACGTTTGCATAAAACCTCGTCGTGTCAAATCCACAATCGTATCTCCATCTTATTGTTTCTCCACCACCCCGGGTGAAGGCTCATGTGCCTTATCACCCAGACTCTGCTGCTTCGTTCAGCACACCGAGCTTTTTGAGGGTGACCGCCTTTTCAAGCCAATCCCTGACATGACTGGATTCCACTCTGATGTCGAGGGCCTTGTAGAAGTTTTGTATCGCCGTTTCATAGTAGCTTTCAGAGACCGAGAGTTTCCCGCGAGCCATGTAGAGATCGAACTGATATTCAGGTGTGACAGATACGTCAACCCCCGCCCAAACACTGAGCGATGATAGAAAAATGAATGAGCAAAGCATGCAAATACCAAAATCCACTGCATTCTTTAGTTTCATCAAAACCACCTTCAGGGCCTATCCGGTTGATAGACATATTTGGGATCAAGGTTCTGTACCTTCAGCATATATTCCACAGGGAGTTTTGCCGCCTTCCAGCCTTTATCCTCTTCAAGACCGCCCACCATATTGACCACATCCTTATACCCTGCCTTTACCATCTCGTCCGCTGCCTTTGCGCTTCTGGTTGAGGTGCCGCAATAAACGACGACAGCGTCGTCAGGCTTTGCCAGTTCCTTGACATACATCATGAAATCCTGATTTTTTATAAACTGGTATCTGTTCATAGGGGCCTTCATCATCTCACCAGGGGCATATTCAAATTCCTGATCCTTCAGCATAAATTTTTTGGTCATAAACCAATAGGGAATGTTATAGGCACCCTTGATGTAGCCCTGAAATTGAAATTCGGTCTGGGTCCTGACATCGATAATCTTTATCGCGGGATTTTTTGCAATCATCTCTGAAACCTCTTGAGCGCTCATATTCTCTGCCATTTTAGCATCTGCAGCCCACAAGACATCCCTTGAAAAAGCAATTATCATTATGGCCATTGCCATCATCATCAATCTTTTTAAAGACCTCATTTTGTCCTCCTGTGTCTGTTTAAATACCTTATGATCCATGTTTTCAAAAAAACCAAACTGTCTTCAATCAAGATTCCTCATAATTTTTCATACATATCCCTTATACCTCTCTCAGATAGTAGTTATTGTTAATTAGTATATAGAAAATATTTGATATAAACAAGATAGATAATTAAAATAAAAAATAGGTAAAATTTATTATCTCCATCTACCTTTAAAAGAGTATAATCGGGAACTTTATTTTTGTCAACAGCATATTATTTCAGATCGGCGATTCTCATTTTGAAAACTAAAAAGAGGCGCTGAACAAATGGGGAGATTAATTGATCCCTAAACTTGCTGGAATAGTTTTAAATATTGTCAAAA
>JAFGSM010000256.1 GCA_016934595.1 bacterium
GATAAATCATGCTGCTTTGTTTGGTCAGGCATCTTATTGAAAAATAAAGATTATTTGAAAAAAGTGCAAAAGTAGAGTTAAAACTAAAGAGGCTTAAATTATGTGTGGTTTCTGCGGAGTAATCTCCTTAAAAGACAGGCCAATCAATGTTGATTATATAAAAGGCATGTGTGATGTCATTGCCCATAGAGGGCCTGATGATGCTGGCTATTTTATTGCCCAGACCGGCAATCAGCAGAAAAAAGGCCAGTCATACCACCATAATTTTACCGATGAACAATTTGCCCATATATCGCCCCTTTTGCCAAAGATTGACTCCGCCTACAGCCAGTTCGAATTAAAAAATGAAAAATATGATCTCTTTCTGGGCCACAGACGCCTTGCCGTAATAGATCCATCACCTGCCGGGCATCAGCCAATGAGTGACAAATCAAATAATATCCGGCTTGTATATAATGGCGAGATATACAATTTCAAAGAGCTCAGATATGAACTTGAATGCCTGGGATATGAATTTAAATCCCATACGGACACAGAGATAATAATATACTCTTATAAAGAGTGGGGCATCGACTGCGTGAAGAGGTTCAATGGGATGTTTGCCTTTGCGATATGGGACAATTATAAAAAGACCCTTTACCTGGCAAGAGACAGATACGGCATAAAACCCCTTTACTATACCATCCTGAACAACGGAAAGATCATATTCGGCAGCGAGATAAAATCCATACTGGAATATAAGGAATATGAAAAGGCTATAAACCTTCAGGCCCTTAATGAATATTTTACCTTTCAAAACCTCTTTCAGTATGAGACCCTGTTTAAAAATATCTTTTTACTGCCAGCCGCCAATATCGCCAGGATAGATTTTCAAAACGGCTTTAAACGGAGCTGTTATTGGGACTACAACTTTACTGATAGAACCGCTTCCTTAAGCTTTGATGAGGCAAAGGAGGAAACCGGGCGGCTCCTCAAGATAGCAGTCAAAAGACAGTTAATAGCGGATGTGCCTGTAGGCAGTTATCTGAGCGGGGGTATGGACAGCGGGTCAATAACATCAATCGCGGCCCAGTATATTCCAAGACTGACAACCTTTACAGCGGGCTTTGAGGTCTCAAGACTTTCCGGGATCGAGGCCACCTTTGATGAAAGGGAAACCGCTGAACTGATAGCTAATGAGTTCAAGACCGAGCACTATGAGCAGATAATAAACGCAGGGGATATCGCATGGGCCATGCCAAAACTGATATGGCATCTGGAGGATTTGAGGGTGGGTATGTGTTATTCAAACTATTATATAAGCCGCCTGGCCTCCAAATTTGTAAAGGTATGCCTGTCAGGCTCTGGCGGGGATGAACTGTATGGCGGATATCCCTGGAGATATTACAGGGTTTTAAAGTCTTTAGACAGGGAAAACTTCTTCAGCAATTACTATGAATTTTGGCAGAGACTGGTGCCGGATGATCAAAAAAGGGAGCTTTTCAATTATGACATATATCACAGGATTCAGGATAATAAGCCCTATGAGATATTCAGAAGGGTTTTTACCTTTAACGAGCATCTAAGATACGATGTTCCGGAAGACCATATCGCAAATTCCCTTTACTTCGAGATAAAGACCTTTCTGCACGGGCTATTGATAGTTGGAGACAAGCTGTCTATGGCAAATTCATTGGAGGAAAGGTTCCCTTTTCTGGATAACGATCTTGTGGATTTTTCTATGACTGTGCCGGTCAACCATAAGCTGAAAAATCTGGAATCTATAAAACGCATAGATGAGAACGAACTTAAAAGGAATTATAAGTACTTTCGTGAATATGACGGCGGGAAAAACGTCCTCAGGGAAGCCATGAAGGCCATCCTCCCTGAAAGCGTCACTGAAAGGAAAAAACAAGGGTTCTCATCCCCTGATGAAAGCTGGTTCAGGGGGGAAAATTTCGAATATGTAAAGGACAGGCTCCTTGCAAGCAATAAAAAAATCGACAAATACCTTAACAAGAATTATATAGAGAAGATCATAAAAGAACACTCGGAAGGGATAAACCACAGGCTGTTGATCTGGTCATTCATCTCTTTTGAGGAATGGTGCAATCAATTCAATATGTAAAGATATCAGGCGGCTTTTTACAAGACCATCATTATCGGATAGAGCACGAATTGGAAGCAAGAAAAAGGCTATCACACACTATATTATTCTGGTTTTTCAGCGCATTGATACGGTCTCTGCCCCCCTGTTACAGGAATAATACCGTAAGGCGCAGCCTCTGGGCAGGGACCCCGATCATAAACATGGCTATCAATTCACGCGCAGAAGGCAGGCTGGGGATAGAGACAGACTCGCTTGTCTATGAAACATATTTTATAACAAGATGTTTTACTTATAATATGTCGTCATGGAGAAAGATGCCTGTATTGAAGACGTTCATACCATATATGACGCTTCTGTGGGCCTGTATCAAATATCAGCGCTTCCATTTTTACTGCGACCGCGGCATTACACCCTCTTTTAAATGGCGGCAATTCAATACAGCCGAATTGAAATTGCTGAGGTCTTTAAATAAACAGGTCTTCTTCTGGACCTATGGCGCGGATGTCAGAACCATGGATCGCACAAAAAGGCTCGGTGAGCCAAATTGCTGCACGGATTGCCAAAGTCCTGGCGATGGATGCATATGTGATGAAAGGCTTGGACAGGATAATATTCAAAACATAGCCAGATATTCAGATGCCATTTTTGCCATGGGCGATATGATAGAATATACCCCTGGAAGTAAAAATGGCCTTTTCTTCTGGCCGGTCGACCTGGAGGCCGATGATGGGCGCAAATATCAACCATATTACCCCTCCCCTTCAGTTGACAGGCCTTTGCGCATTGTCCACGCACCGAATCACCGCCTGTACAAAGGGACAAAATATCTGATCGATGCCGTTGAATCTATACGCATGGAGGGAGGGGATGTAGAGCTTTTCCTTGTTGAAAAGGTCCCTAATGAAGAGGCATTGAAGATATACAGGACCGCTGATATCATCTTCGATCAGTGTCTTATAGGTTTTCACGGCTATTTCGCCTTAGAGGCCATGGCCCTTGGCAAACCTGTTATGTGCTTCATAAGAAAACCCAGGGAGTACATGATAGATCATGAGCATTGCCCGATAATAAACACACATCGAGATACTGTTAAACAGGATATCCTGCATCTGATCAACCGCCGCAATGAACTTGTGGAAATAGGCAAGCGCTCACGGCGATATATTGAAGAACACTTTTCTATGACGGCCTTTGCCTTACGTTTAGAAAAAACCTATCAAGATATGGGGATTAAAACATGAAGATAGCGATTTTCGGCTCAGCCGGCTTTGTTGGAAGGCACCTGGAAAAGGCATTGCGAGATCATGGACATGAAGTGACCGGAATCGATCCCAAAAACGGTCCTGTCAATGACGTCGAAATCTCTAAAGGGACAGGAGCGGTCTTATACCTTGCCCAGTCGCCATATTACCGGCAGGTGCCTGAAATGGCCTGGCACCTGTTGGACGTCAATGCCGTTTTTGCCACAAAAGCGGCTCAACTTGCGGTAAAAGCCGGCGCAAGGCGTTTCATCTATGCATCCACCGGAAATGTCTATGCGCCAAGTTTCGAGCCTATGAATGAATCCAGCCCCCTGAGAAGGGATAACTGGTATTCCCTCAGCAAGGTACACGGAGAAGAATCCATGAAACTAATGGCGAGCTATCTGGATATTACCATCGTTCGGTTTTTCGGTTTATATGGACCAGGACAAACAGGCACTCTGGTGCCCAATATCATCGGGACGATACGAAAAAATAAGCCGGTCTTTATAGACAAGAATCCTGTAGACCCTTTTGATAACGAGGGTTTGAGTATATCGTTATGTTATATAGGAGACGCTGTAGAAATCCTTATCTCGTTATTGGATAAAACCGGACCCCTTGTATTGAATATTGCAGGGGAGGAGGCGATATCAATGGTTCATTTTGCCTATGCAGCGAGCCGGCACATCGGGATAAAACCGGTTTTTGAAAAGACAGAAATGATCCGGGATACCAATCTGATAGCGGACATCACACTGCTTCGTGAAATAATAGATCCTTCATTTACTCCCCTGCAAACAGGATTGGCCAAAACAGTCGAATCAAGACTGATGGCCTCGTAAAAGACCGCAAAACCTTTAACTCCAGCGAAAACATGGATACAGAACCATTTGATTTTCGCGTCAAATATGATAGTCTCGTAAAAAATCGTAAAACCCGTCACTCCGGCGAAAGCCGGAGTCCAGAACATTTGAAAACACTGAATTCCGTGTCAAGCACGGAATAATAAAAATAAGGCGAAATCAACTTTTTACAAGACTATCAAATATGGTGTTTTATATGAAAAAGCCAAGGGTCTTTATGGTCCTTACGGAAATAAGCGGACATTACAGCAGCCTCAAAAAAGGGTTCAACGAACTGGGAATCATCTGCACATTCATTAATCTGTCCGATAACCGGTATGCTTACAGCGGAGCGGATAAATCATGGATAGCGGACAAGATCCGGTATTATAAACGCCTAAAAAATTCCACTGGAAGGCTCAACCTGCCGATGAAGGTATTCTACGCCACGGCAGTTTTCCTGCTGAAATCGGCGCTTTTTTGCTGGGCCCTTTCATGCCACGATATTTTCATATTCGGGTTTAACTCCAGTTTCTTCCATCTGAAAGACCTTCCTGTCATCAAACTCCTGGGCAAAAAGATCATCTATCAGTTTCACGGAAGCGATTCCAGGCCGCCTTATCTGGACGGTTCTCTGATAATGGAAGGCGAAACTTTTAATACCTTCTCATGCATAAAACAGACACGGAAAAAGAAAAGGATCATAGCCACCATAGACAGATACGCCGACGCTATCATTGACACCCCTGCCCAGGGTCATTTTCATAACAGGCCCTTTGTTAACTGGATGTATATTGGGTTGCCAAACCGTCCTGATAATGCGCCGGATATACTTATTCCGCCAGACAAACAGCCTGACCGTCGCCTTGAGCATCCGGTTTCTTTGCGGAAATCTCCGGATACAATCCTCCCTCCAGACGAACAACCTGACAGCCCAGTCAGGATACTGCACTGCCCTTCCCATCCTGAGGCAAAAGGGACGCCCTTGATCAGACAGGTCATAAAGGATTTAATTTCCAAAGGATTCAAACTGGAATTCATAGAAGTGGCCGGGAAGCCAAACTCCGTGGTGATTGGGGAAATGAAAAGATGCGACATAGTGATAGACCAGCTTTTCGCAGACTATGGCATGCCAGGGCTTGCCACTGAGGCTGCATGGTTTGGCAAACCTGTTGTTATTTGCGGGTATGCTGTGGAACTCTGGGAAAAAATCCTGTCACCCCAGGACAGGCCGCCAACACTCTATGTCGATGTAAAACAATTTCCAAATGCGCTTGAAAAAATCATTACAGACAAGGAATACAGGCGTGAGCTGGGGCGTTTGGCAGGGGATTTTGTAAGAAACAAATGGCATCCGGCAAAGATTGCACAGAGATACCTGATGATTGCTGATGGATTTATACCGCCCCAATGGATGTATAACCCTGCGGAAATATCATATATCCACGGATGCTGTGTCGAAGAATCCAAGCTCAAGACTATGATCCGGCAAGTAATCGAAACTGGGGGCGTGCAGGCGCTGCAGCTTGATGAAAAACCCATTCTGGCCAAAAGGATCGCTGAATTTTCTGCCGGCATACATGATCTTGCTATCGCAACCAAAAATAAAAATTGATCAAAAATATGCTTTTTGGATCATTTTTCATATAAAAATTATGTTTTTCTCCCTCCTTTTATAAGGAGTTATCCATTTTGGTGGTTTTGGTTCGTAAATAGTAATAATTATAAAAATTTCCAAAGATGTTGTACAAACTATATGCACATATCTATTACCCCGGGTTTGGCCACATAAAAGGCAGCATTAACATAGTCAAATATCTCTGATTTTATGTAAGTCGATTGGGATATACTGGGAAAATAGATTAAAATCATTATCCATGGTAAATAAAGGAAAGTTATTCCTTATGCATAGGGAACAGATTAAAAAATCCGTATTAGATCCTTGTAATCCTTTTGATCTGCATAAATTAAAAAGTTCAGCCGCCTTTTCATAATCATCAGTCATAATGGGCAAATCAGGGAAGGTTTTTAAATATTTTTGTAAGTCATCAAACTGTTTTTTTGAATGGATACCGGATAGAATTTCTTGACGAATCGGGCCGATCATCTGCACCCGAAATTCTTTTATTAACTCCCTTAATTCTTTGACATACTCGGAATCATTCGCCTTGCCTCGTCTCAGGGCAAGTGACCATATACAGGTATCCACAATGATTTTCATCTCTTATTCCTTTGTGATTTATAGTCATAGTCGGAATCATAATCGATCTTGCCAAATAAATCCAAAACCTTCTCTTGTTCCATGCGCTGAATATATTCCATTAACGCATAATTGACAGCCTCTTTTTTTGTCTTGTGACCACCCAACTTGACTGCCTTTGTGATTAATGTATCATCGATTTGCAGATTGGTTGCCATAATAATTCCTCCTTCAATAAAAATGACGATCTACACAATATCTTACACAATCTTATGTGTAAAATCAATTAAACTATCGATGAAATTGTTCTAGGAGGCTGTCCGAGAATTCACAGTCAAAAGATGATGGGTTTCTGAAAATTGGGGCAGTATAGTGGATCGCCCAGGTTTATTGGA
>JAFGSM010000023.1 GCA_016934595.1 bacterium
ATTTCTGGGATATCCTGGCAGTTGAGTTTAAAAGGGCCCTTCGTTACGGGAATCCCCTTTCTTGTTTGATGATAGATATAGACCTGTTCAAATCAATAAATGACCTTGGCACCCACGCATTTGGGGATTACTGCCTGAGTGAAATCGGCCATATGATCCGTTCCCCTCTCAGGGCTATGGATTTGGCTGCGAGATACGGCGGTGAAGAATTTGCCGTTGTGCTTCCATCCACCGATTATAGCGGCGCAAAGACCATCTCTGAAAAGATCAGGGAAAAGATCGAGTCAAGGCTTTTTAAGAGCAAGGGATTTGCGATGAATCTAACCGTTAGCATAGGGGTTTCTTCCATGCCTGAAGACAAGGCAGACCGCTATAATAATCTGGTGGAGATTGCTGACCAGGCCCTATATGCCGCAAAGATGCAGGGCCGCAACAGGGTTTGCCTTTATAGGGACATACGTCTAAAGGATAAAGAGGCAAAACTGGGGCGGGAGAAGGTTGCCGAAATCGGCTTTAAACTCTTTAATATCATGGATGGGGTCAAAAGGGATTATATCGAGGCTACGAAGAATCTCATTCAATCTGTAGAATTTAAGGAAAAATACCGGCAAAATCATTCATTGAGGGTATCCAGGCTTGCCGCAAGGCTTGCCGAGCGGTTAAATCTAAACCAGGAACAGATCGACAGCATTACTTATGCAGCTCTGCTTCATGATCTTGGCAGGGTGGCCATCAGTCCCAAGATATTATCAAAAAAGGGCAAACTTACTGAAGAAGAGTATGATCTGGTTAAGGAACACCCTGCCTTCGGCGCCCAAATAATCCAACCGATAAGATACCTCCAGGAGGAGTTCCACTGTATCCTTCATCACCATGAATGGTATAATGGATCAGGATACCCGCAGGGATTGACCGGTGAAGATATACCATTGGGGGCCAGGATATTGTCTTTGGCAGATGCCTTTGATGCCATGAGTTCTCAAAGGCCATACAGGCAAGCCCTTTCTCAAGATGAGATAAGGAATGAATTCCTGGCATCATCAGGGGTCCAGTTTGACCCAAATCTGACGCCCATCATGTTGAACATGATTGAGGAAGAGGCGTTTTCCAATGCATGAGCAACCCATAATATGGTAGATTTAAAAAAATTCCTTTTAATCTTTTGTAACTGCCCAATATCCTTTGGAAATAGTAATTCAATTCCATTTAGAAGACTGGTTTCCCATAACATATTGAGCAGTTACAATCTTTTTAATTTTGGGGAGATATTATGCTTAATATTGAAAATCTCAGCGTCAAAGTAGGGGGACGCGAGGTGCTCAAGAATATTAATCTTACAATTAATCCAGGCGAGATCCATATCCTTTTCGGGCCTAATGGCGCTGGAAAGACATCCCTCCTTATGACACTGATGGGGTTCCAAGGCTACCATGTGACATCCGGCCTGATCATCCTGGACGGTGAGGATATAACCCGACTTCCTGTTAATGAAAGGGCCAAAAGGGGATTAGGGATTTCCTTCCAACGCCCTCCAACCATCCGGGGACTAAAAACTGCTCAATTGCTTGATATCTGTAACCAACACGGGCAGGATATCGAAAAGCTAAGCTACGACCTTGCCCTGCAGGATTTTATGGACCGGGATATAAATTATGGTTTTTCAGGAGGGGAGATAAAAAGATCGGAGATGCTTCAGCTTATGCTTCAAAAACCCTCCGTAGCCCTTTTAGATGAACCGGAATCCGGAGTTGACCTGGAAAACATCGTAATTCTTGGGGAGGCCATAAACAGACTGCTTAATAAAATAATCCCGCATAATGCCATACAGTCTCATAAGGAGATCAGGGAACTGCGGAAGGAATCGGGGCTTATTATCACACATACAGGGCATATACTAAACTATATAGAAGCAGATATCGGCCATGTCCTGTACAACGGAAAACTAAGCTGCATGGGAAATCCGAGGGAAATACTTCACTGTCTGGAAGAGATAGGCTATGAGGAGTGTATAAGATGCAGAAGCAATTGAAAGAACTGGCTTTAAGTGCAAAGGATAAACCCGCGCCCTACGGATTGGACATTGATATATCCGGATTCGATGCCAAGCCGCAAAGGCATATGTATCAGGAAGACCTCAGCAAGCTGGGTGATGAGGAAAGAAAGGCAATCGAGGGGGCAGGTTTAAATCTCACATGCGAGGGGAGATCCGGAAGCTATGTTTTGATGGACAGGTCAATGATCCATTGCAATATTGTTCAGCCTGGGGTGGAGGTAATGGACATTGCGGATGCCATTAAAAAAAGCCAGAATACAGCGGGATATATGTGGCGGTTGGTATCTCCTGATGCGGATAAATACACTTCCAACGCCTATCTGAATCCTCCCCAGGGGTATTTTATACATATCCTTCCAGGCACGAAGGCACTCTACCCTGTACAGGCATGTCTTTATATGGGGCATGACAGGATGGTTCAATATGTTCACAATGTGGTTGTCGCCGAGGAAGGGGCCGAGCTTGACATTATAACTGGCTGCACCACAGGCTCCAGCCTTCATTCGGGCCTGCACGTTGGCATATCCGAGTTCTACGTAAAAAAAGGGGCAAAGGTCACATTCACGATGATCCACAATTGGTCGGAAGAGGTTATGGTTCGCCCTCGCACCGCTGTGCTGGTAGAAGAATCAGGGACTTTTATCTCTAATTACGTCTCCATGCATAAGGTTAAGAGCGTTCAGATGTATCCTGTTGCCCAAATGAAAGGAGAAAACTCGACAGCCAGATTCAGCAGCATCCTGGTTGCACCTTCTTTATCCGATCTGGATATTGGCGCCAAGGTATTTCTACAGGCAAAAGGCGCCAGGGCGGAGATAATATCACGCGCAATATCAACGGGAGGGTCGATCATGGCCAGGGGATGCCTGATAGGTGAGGTGCCCGAGGTTAAGGCTCATCTTGAGTGCAGGGGGCTCCTCCTTTCAGAAGACGGACTTATCCATGCAATACCTGAACTCGTAGGTAAAAAGGCAGGGGTTGACCTTTCCCACGAAGCAGCGGTTGGAAAGATAGCTCAAGATGAGATCGAATATCTTATGGCGCGGGGCATCAGCGAATCCGAGGCTACATCGATTATCGTAAGAGGGTTTTTGAATGTTGAGATAGAGGGCCTTTCTGCCTCCCTCCGCTCTGAGATAGACAAAGCCGTTGAGGAAAGCGAAAAGGACCTTTTTTGACCTCAGTGAAAAAAATATCTCAAGATATCATTATAAAACACATAGACCATAAGTATCAAAAGAAGGGCGACACCTATCTGCTGGGCAACCTCTCTGGATTTTATGCTCAAAGGCCTTCTTTTTATTGCCTCAATACCGAAGAACATAAGATGACCTCCGTCCAAAACAGGTATGGGCAGCAGATTTAATATGCCAAGCTGCAGGCTCAAAAAGCCCATAAAATAGATAAGCTCAGCCAGACCGGTCCTGGCTACCTCCCCTGCGACATGGGCTATCATGATAGGCCCGCCCAGGGATTTTGGAGACGCCTTGCCGGCTATCAATTTATAAAGAAATTCAAATGTGACTTTCAGTAACCGTAGAGATTCTTCGAATCCCTTTTTTATAGACCCCAAAACGCCGTATTTCCTGACAATCATATCCTGATAAGGGCTTATGCCTATAAGACCGAATTCCCTGCCGCCCCGATCTTCATCGCCTTGCATGGTTATTCCCTTTGTGTCTGGGGCGCCCAGGAGCCCCTTTATCCATCTAATAAGCCTGGATGCATAAGAAATCTTGGCTTCGGCCTTAAATGCGACAGGGGTGACCTCCACCTCAAATACCTCGCCGTCACGATCTATAGTCAATTTTGTAAGCAGTTCAGGACGCTCGTGTATCATATCGGCAAGTTCATACCAGTGATGAAGCGGCTTGCCTTCTATAGAGATCACATTGTCGCCAATCCGAAGCCCGGCCTTCTCTGCAGGAAAACCCGAGTTTAGCCCTCCTATGCGTGGAGGCATATAACGGTCTATGCCCAAATTTCCCATCCCTATAGAGCCTACCTCGTCCGGAGTCCCCCTGACAGACAGTCTGTCACCACCCCTTTCGACCAGAAACACCATTTCGGTCTCAGGATGAATGGCAATAAGCATCTCCACATCCTGCCAGTTTTTGACCTCCTTTTCATCGATAGAGATTATCTTGTCCCCGATCATGAGGCCCGCCTTTTCTGCAGGAGAGTCCGAGTCTATCCATCCAATGACTGGCTCTTCGTGAAGATACGCAGGTACCTGCCTGCCCAGAAAAAACGGAAATCCCAAAAAAAATACGGCCAAAATCAAATTCATGCCAGGGCCGCAAAGCACTACCCTGGCCCTTTCCCACACGGAACGTGATCCGAACTCCCAAGGCTTGCCCTCCAGAGGCTCTTCCGGATTTTCCCCTGTCATCTTGACATATCCGCCCAGTGGCAGGGCTGATATACAGTAATCCGTATCCCCATGAACAAATCCCACAATCCTGGGGCCAAAACCCAGGGAAAAACGCTCGACCCTGATGCCGATCCATTTGGCCATCATGAAATGGCCCAGCTCGTGAAAAAAGATAAGCACACCAAGCACTATTACGAATGAGACAATAGTTGTTATCATAGTTGTTCTCCTTTTATTATTTTTTCAGCCATTTCTTTAACCAACCGGTCCACTTCGAGGGCATCCTCGATGCTGGAAATCGGTTTGGGTTTATGCTTTTCCATACACATCTTTATGATCTCAGGTATATCTGTATATCCGATTATCTTATTATAAAATGCCTCAACAGCAACCTCATTGGATGCATTAAGCGCCACCGTCAGGCTTTCTTCACCTTCAAGCGCCTGATATGCCAGCCTGAGACATGGAAACCTTTCCTCGTCCGGGGCAAAAAATGTCAATCTGCCTATATTTACAAGGTCCATACAAAACAAATCGCTGCCCAACGTATCCGGATAGCCAAGGGCCTTCATAATAGAAAGCCGCATATCCGGCAAACTGAGCAAGGCTATCACACTCCGGTCTATAAATTCAACCATTGAATGTATAACACTCTCGGGATGCACTATCACCTTTATCATTTCCGGAGGGAAATCAAACAGCCATCTGGCCTCTATAACCTCAAGGCCCTTATTCATCATGGTTGATGAATCTATAGTCACCTTTTTCCCCATCCTCCATACAGGATGATCCATGGCCATCTCAGGGGTCAAATCCTTCATCTGCCGTATGGTATAATCTCTAAAAGGGCCGCCAGATGCAGTCAGGATAATCTGAAACACCTCTTCCCTTTTTCTGCCCTGAAGACATTGAAAAATGGCGGAATGTTCACTGTCTACAGGCAATATATTAACACCTTTTTTTTTGGCTAAACTTGTGATGATTTTACCTGCCATTACCAGGGATTCCTTGTTGGCCAAGGCTATATCATGACCGGAGTTAACTGCCCAATAGGTTGGCAAAAGGCCGGATGAGCCGCTTATCGCAATCACAATAAGATCCGAATCGGTCAAAGATGCCGCCTCCTTTAAACCTTCTCGCCCTATTAGGATGTTCAATGATCTGTCACCGACCTCTTCCTGCAATTCCCTTCTTTCTTTTTGCCCTAAAACTGCAACAACTTTAGGGGAAAACTCCCTGATCTGTTTTGCCAGAAGCCCGACATTTTTACCGGCAGCCAGAGCGAGTACCTTAAATCGATCAGGAAAGTGTCTGACCACATCTATCGTGTTTGTCCCAATCGAGCCTGTTGAACCTATAACGCTTATCTTTTTCAACTTCACCTCATTGTCAACAATGTCATGGAGTTCTTTTGGCATTAAGCCATCCCTCTTCCTTTTTTGTGTTGCTTGGGTTGTCAAAAAAACCGTCCACATGACAATATAAAATAAAACACTGGCGCGCTGAAAATTAGGCCGTCAATCCTGTCCAACAGGCCGCCATGGCCTGGCAGGATTGCCCCGCTTTCCTTTGCTCCTGCCCACCTCTTCAATACGGATTCGCAAAGGTCTCCCAGTTGCCCAAAACTCCCTACCGACAAACCAATAATAGCGCTGGTAAAAATCGACGCCTCCTTGGCCAATAACTTTCCGAATACCATAGCAGCAAGCATGCTCCCTATTAAACCTCCCATCATGCCTTCCACTGTCTTTTTGGGGCTTATCCTCGGGCAGAGCGGGTGTTTGCCCAGCAAGCGGCCTGTATAATAGGCAAGTATATCATCTGCCCAGATGATAGCAAGAAGATATATGATCAAGCCGATTCCCCTATTCAGTCCCCTTATAAGGATCAAAAATCCCATCATCCAAGGGATATAAAGCACGCCCAAAACCGTTCCGCCCAGTTTTGGTATAGAACCAGACAAATCCGAGGATGAGAAAAGGGGTCTTAGAAACATTATAAGCGCTGACGATGTAAGGGCAAGGAATATCCATTCTGATTTTCTGAACATAAATGCAATGGCCAGCCCAATGCCCAGCAATGTGCCGAGCAGCTCAAAGCAAATGACTCCTCCAGCCTCCATAAGGCTGTAGAATTCCTTCATACAAATCAAAATGCATATGGCAATAAATATGTTAAAGATGGCATCGCTGCCAAAACAGATTATTAAGAGGAGCAAAGGAAGGAGGAGGATGGAGGTCAGTACCCTTTTGGAATGATTGTTCAATATTATCTCTTTCTACCCAAAAAGCCAGTTATTCGTCCGAAACGGCGCTCCCGTTTTTGGAAATCTATGATTGCCTGAAAAAATTCGGCCCTGTTAAAGTCAGGCCACAGTGTCTGGGTTATCCAAAACTCGGCATACGCCAATTGCCATAAAAGAAAGTTGCTGATTCTCATCTCGCCGCTTGTCCTTATCAGCAAATCAGGATCAGGCAGATCGGCTGTATAGAGGTGACGGCTAAAGAGGCCCTCATCTATCTGATCGGCCTCAATCTGTCCTTCCTTTATCTTTCTGGCTATCTGTTTGGCTGCATGACAGATCTCTGATTTGCCGCCATAATTGAGCGCCAGGTTGAGTGTCATACCCTTGTTGTTTTTCGTCTTTTCTATTGTAAATGCGAGTGTTTCCCTGACACGGGAAGGAAGACGATCCAGATCGCCTATGGCTATCATTCGTATATCCTGTTCCATCATCTCCGGAAGCTCTTTTTTGAGGTATTCCACAAGAAGCCTCATCAGGGTATTGACCTCTCTCTTGGGCCTTTCCCAGTTTTGTACTGAAAAGGCATACAGGGTAAGAACCTCCAGCCTTATGTCTACGCTGGCTTCCACGATATCCCTTACAGCCTTCACACCTGCACGGTGACCGGCAACCCTGGTAAGCCTCTTTTCCCTTGCCCATCTGCCATTGCCGTCCATAATAATGGCTATGTGACGAGGCATCTTTTCAGGATTGATCTGGGACTTTAATATATTTATATCCCAGGATGGTTCGAAATTTTTTAGCAGGGATGATTCGTGATCCATTTTTGGGCCTTCCTGATATCGGTCTTTATCTGTTTAATCAAATCCTTTGGAGAGGGAAATGCAATCTCTTCCCTGATCCATTTCTGAAAATATATGGTGAGTTTTTGATCGTAAAGATCCTCGTCAACATCCATTATATATACCTCAACCCCCATAGCGCCATCCTTTTCAAAGGTCGGTTTAGACCCCAGATTGGCAAGTCCGGGCCAAATCCTGCCCTGTTTTTCTATTTTAACAAGATAAACGCCTTTGGGCGGCAAGACCTTAGAGACTATCTTCAGATTTGCGGTCGGATATCCCAGATGCCAGCCGCGGCCGCTTCCCTTGATCACCTTTCCGGTAAGCCCATATTCGTATCCCAGAAGCTGGTTCGCCTGCTCGATGTGGCCCGACCGAATCTTGTGTCTGATTAGGGTACTGCTGATTACATGGCCTTCCCTTTTCATCAGCCCAATCTTATTGACCTTAAATCCAAAATTTCCTCCCAGTCTCTCAAGGAGATCAATAGTCCCTGCCTTCTTATGGCCAAAGGTGAAACCCTCTCCCACAAAGATTTCTTTGATCATAAGCCTTTTAACAAGTATATCTTCCACAAATCGTTCAGGATCCATAGTCGCCATACATTGATCAAATTTTGCCAAAAATAGTACGCCTAGCCGCCATTTGGACAAAATGCGGACCTGTTCGTGGAGGGTGGTAAGAAGGAGCATAGGCGCATCCGGGGTGAGTATCCATCTGGGGTGAGGGCTAAAAGTGAACAAGACTCCCATCCCCCCAATCTGAGAGGCTCTCTCCATCATACTATCGATGATCTTTTTATGCCCCAGGTGCAGACCGTCAAAATTACCCATGGACAGGCACACATTAGACAAGTCTAACTTAAGGTTGTAAAGCCCTC
This sequence comes from bacterium, assembly GCA_016934595.1. Classification (GTDB taxonomy): domain Bacteria; phylum SZUA-182; class SZUA-182; order DTGQ01; family JAFGSM01; genus JAFGSM01. The sequence continues at coordinate 8,395 of JAFGSM010000023.1, forward strand.
TAACTATAATCATATTGACACATGAACACCCATGACCCTCAGGTCACAATCAAAGCTTATTTAACTTTATAATTCATTTTTTTACAATATCATCAATCTTATATGGATAAAAGGTTCAGTTTAAGGTCAGAAACCTCCCTGCTCATAAATGCCTTGAGGTCATCTGTCAACTTTTTTTCCGTGTACCGAATCGCCTCTTTTGTCTTTTGAAATCGATCGGCGATATCTTGAAGCGTAGCAGGCTTTTCAGCAAGAAGCCTCTCCGTCAAAATGGCCTTTTCCCTTTCAGAAAGACCTTTTTTAAATTCCTCAATCTTCTGATTTATAATCCGGAGAAACTGCTCCCTTGCTGTTTGATCCTCTGTTGAAACACCATCATAAGCCAGCATATCGATAAGTGATGTGCCTTTATCTTCATCATGCTCGGCATCGAGAGAAACATCAGCCTGTTCGATATTCATGGCCATTTCAACAACCTCGCCTTCATTTGCGCCAAGCCTTTCTGCAAGAAGTTTTGGGCCCGGATATATACCCATCGACTCTAAACGGGACATCTCCTTCTTCAGATTATAGAATAGCATCCTCTTTTTGTTTGTTGTAGCAATCTTTACCATCTTCCAGTTATCAAGAAGGTATTTAAGCACATATGCCCTTACCCACCAGCTAGCATAGGTGCTAAAGCGCACTTCCCTGTAAGGATCGAATCTCTTCAGCGCCTCGATGAGTCCGATATTGCCCTCCTGAATGAGGTCAAACAGGTTCTGTTGTCTTGTCCTGAACTTCATAATCAGCTTCACAACCATCAACAAACTGGAGGTGATTAGGATGAACGCAGCTTCCTTATCCCTGTATTTCCAAAAACGTATCGCCAGTTTATGCTCTTCTTCGCGGGTAAGCGCTGGATACTTCTTTATCTCTTCTATATATCTGACCAGCGGATCATAAGGGACAATATAAGTCTTTTGGCCGGCTGCTGCCTGCCTTTTTTTATCGATAGGTTTTATTGCCTCTCTTCTTTTCATTTTTTGTGAAAATTCCTGCGAGATCAAATTATTCATTGTCAATCCATATATTTTATATCATAATGAGATAATATGCAATAGGCAATATGTTTAAATTTACAATTATTTCAATTGGTTATATGGTAATGATCCTTGAGTCAGTCCTGATATATTTTGTGTAGGGGTTATCTGTAAGGGCAAGGAAAATTTCTGATTTAGCTTTCGTCGATCCCGACAATTATAGTCATGCTATTGCTTCCGATGGAAATGGGGTCAAAACGATACTTTCCGATCTTTAATCCCCTCACCTCTTCTGCAAAGTTTTTAAGAGAGGTGTATACAGGGTAAAGCCCGCCTGTTGTATGACCTGTATAATTCGAGTTCCTGATGATGTGGTCTATTAAGCTTTCAGCCAGATTCCCCTGGGCGCCTTGTAGAATAAGTGTTATCCGGTTGGGTTCAAAAATGTATCCGAAAGACGAAAGCCCCTGACCCAGGGCATCCATATCGATATATATTTCAACAGAGAGGTTTATGAACCGGTCGTCTTCTTCAATCTCAGTCACCTTATATGACTTAACATATGCTTCTGCAGGCCATCCTTCAGGGAAATGATCCAGCTCGATACCAAGGCTTGACATCCCCTTAAGATTTGCCTTTTTGAATAAGGCATTAAGAGCCTCGTTCTGGTAATCTATAAAGTCGGTCACCTTTTTTCTTTCCACCCTCAACGCCTCCCTTTTGCCTGCTATATCCATTTCGAGCGGAGAGGCCCTCATCTGCGCCAGTTCATTGAATTTATCGATAAACCCTTCCCGATCCCACACCGCCAGTTTCAAATCGTATTTAAGCAGCTTCTCCTTGATTTGAAGCGTCAATACATTATCCTTTTTGTGGACAAGCATATCTTGATCAAAGGATTTTGGTACTCCCAGTTCATTGAGATCAGAGGGCCGTGGTTGTGTTGTCGAAGCTACAGGCGTCTTTGTTCCCCTCCTGGTAAATGATTCAGGTTCTTTTTTATCTTCAGGTTCTTTTCCCCTTTCTATAATGCCTGATCCGATCTTTCTTTCTTCGACCCGCTCCTCAGCAGACTTTAATCTGTTTGAAACCTCAGAGCTGTATGGGCCATAAGGCTCCAGTTCCAGATAACGCCTGTAGTAGTATATGGCATTTATAGGATCATCAAAATCAAGGTCATATGTAAGGCCAAGATAATAAACTACAATAGGAAAATCAGGATAAACCCTCAATGCCCTTTCGTAAAAAGAGGCCCCCTGCCTTATATCGCCTTTTGTAATAGCCCTGTCCCCTTGTTCTTTAAGAAAAAGGGCCTCGTCAGGTATCATCTGGGCAAACACCCATAGCCCTTCGGGCCGCCACGAAGGATGAATATATAAGGCTATTTTGGATACAAAGGTTGGGACTGGACAAGAAAAAAGATGCAGGCATAAAATCGATAGGCAAAATATTGAGCAGGATTTGATTCTCATGCCGGGTCATCCCTCTATTTTATGGATTTTAATATCTCTTTGGCTTGTCTTGTCTTCTGACCAGGGTCATCGGCATTAAAAATCTCAGATCCCATCACAATCAAATCCGCTCCGGCCTTTGCAACCTCCAGGCAGTTGTCTATCTTTATGCCGCCATCCACTGCCAGTAATGCATCCGAATCCGAATGCAAGATCATATTGCGTGCATCTGCGATCTTTTTCATACATACCGGAATAAATGTTTGACCGCCAAAGCCTGGATTAACGGACATTATCATAACGATATCAAGGTCGTTTATAAGCCATTCAATCATTGTCAAAGATGTGGCTGGATTTAAAGCGATCCCGGCCTTCATCCCCAGTTCTTTGATCCTCTTGATCATCATTTGATGATGACCAGGCGACTCTATATGTATGGTCAACCAGTTAGCCCCGGCCTGATGAAAAGGAACGATAAATCTTTCTGGTTGCTGAATCATTAAATGCACATCAAGCGGAAGCCTTGTGATTTTTGACAAAGACTGCACAACCAGAGGGCCGATGGTGATATTCGGGACAAAATATCCATCCATTACATCAACATGTATGGCATCCGCCCCTGAGTCTTCAACCAATCTTACCTGCCTCTCAAGGCACGCAAAATTGGCGGATAATATAGATGGCGCAACAAGGGGAACCGATTTAACATTCTTCAAAACTGCCTCTCCTCTATAAGTTCGTTATCAATATATATCTGTGCCTTTGTATGTCTGCTGATCTTTACCAGTAGCTCGATTTCATCGCCTGGAGAACGAATCTGGTGGAAAATTTCGCGCCCTTCATCGCCATCCAGCAGCAAAATCTTGACCTCCCTTTTCTCTGTGCCGGACGGGACCCGATAGGTCAATGTGGTATAAATTCCGGCCTCTTCCTGATCATCCGCCCCGGATTTGCTGACCACAAGGTCTATCTTGTCACCGGATGTTACCCTGAAACCTGCCTTGGGGCTGTGTGAAATAATCGTATTTGGAGGAAGACCGTTTTTATATAGATAGCTGACATTACCTGGCACCATTTCGGTATTCCTCAAACGCACTAAAGCGGTTTTCAGGGTCAAACCCCTAAGTTCAGGCATAAAAAAACCTTTTGGCGGCTCTCCATCGCTCAACAAAAGATCCACTGCATGCCCCCTGGAGACCATGCTGTTTCCTGCAGGATTTTGGGAAATCACCTTATTCTTCAGAATTCTTTCTTGATGCGACCTGGTCAATCGACCAATCTTTAATCCGGCATTTCGTATCAAATCCTGAGCCCTAAGCCAGGGTTCATCGACAATATTTGGCACGCTGACCTTTTCCGACCCCTTGCTCAATATCACCTTAACCGCCCTGTCCCTCCTTGTAAGCTCAAAGGGCTTTGGGTCCTGTGAAACAATATGATTTTCAGGTATTGAATCACTGAACTGATCGCCTGTGATCTTTAGCCTGAGTCCAAACCTGTTTGTTTGTTCCAGGGCATAAACCGTGTCTTTCCCAACAATGGAAGGAACCTTAACCAGGTCCATCCTGCTTACCAATTTCATGGTGATGAGGGCGCTGATAATACTCAGGCATAAAAGGCTTATGATTATGATCAATGATTTTAACAGGGCAAAAAATAAACGCTTTACTCTACCCATCCAGCCCCCCAAGCCGTATCTGGACATTTCTCATATACTTATCGGTTTAATCGTAATATACAAACCAGATTTATAACTGTCTGATAATCCATTAACCCATATTTACCATACAGGGGAAATATCTCATTTCTATTATCATTTATATTTTGTCACAGAAAAGGCAAAAAATCCATCCGCTTCCTTCAAAAAAGGCATGAGTCTAAGGGCTCCATCGCTGCCTATCATATCCTGCCACATAAAGGGAACATTTCGTCTTATATCCGCAACCTTAAAATGGGGAAACCTTTTCATAAAATCCTCCATGACATCATCCGTTTCCTCCGGCTCCAGTGAACATGTGCAATAAAGAAGACTCCCGCCATCTCTGAGATCATTGGCAGCATTTGCAAGGATTCTTTTCTGTATCCCGGCAAGGCTTTGCAGATCCTCTTCTTTTCTTATCCACCTGATCTCAGGATGCCTTCTGATAATCCCCAAAGAAGAACATGGGGCGTCCACCAATATTCGGTCAAATATCTCTCCTTTCAATGGGATTTCATCGTCCGACCTGCCGCACACAGCGCTGCAAATTTTTACGTCAAGCCGTTCCGCCCTCTTGCAAAGAGCCTCAAGCTTGCCTCTGTTGTGATCGACACACACTATCCTTCCTCTGTTTCCCATCAATTCAGCCATGTGACATGACTTCCCGCCCCTTCCTGCGCAGGCGTCCAAAACCTTTTCTCCAGGTTCCGGCCCTAAAAGGCGGGATATGAGCATGGAAGAAATACCCTGAATGTCTATCCACCCTTCCCTATAAATGGCCTGCTCAATAATCGGCCTCGGACCTTCAGCGATAATACCCTCAGGCATTGCCTCCGATTGTATCGCATTTTCTAACGTGTCATGCAATACCTCCTGTATTTTGCCAAGTTCTTCTTCCTTGAGACTATTCCACCTTATCGTAAGGGGCGGTGGGATATTGTTTATCCGGCAAATGCTTGCGGAAATTTCATGGCCATAGCGTTTCAACCACCGTTTGACCAGCCAACGGGGATGAGACTGGGCTATCACCAGGTGATCCTCAGGATCTTTTTCCAGTGTGGGGAGATTGCCCTGGCCACAGGATGCAACCTTTCGAAGGATGGCGTTTACAAGAGCCGCAGTCCCTTTGTGCCCATATTTATAAGCAAGGCATACAGATTCATCCACAGCTACAGATGGCCTGAGATCGGGCATGTCGAGGAGCTGATAGGCGCCTATCCTGAGACCGTTCCTGATCCATGAAGTAAGATTTTCTACAGGATAATCTGAGTATTGAGATATGACCCAGTCCAGCCTGTTCCTGCTCCTCAATACCCCATAGACCAAAAGAAAGGCCAGCCTGCGATCCGGAGCCGTGAGATTTGACCGGGAATATTCTATCTCAAGGAGGTGATTGGCATACGCATCTCTATTTTCAACCTGCCTGAGTATCTTAATGGCAGTCTCCCTGGCAGGCGATGCAGACGACTTCAAGGCTTTGATTGACCTGTCAGGGCTTCTACAAGGGCAAAACCAAAATCTTTTGCAGCGCCAGGGCCTGAGGAGGTGATTATCAGACCATCCCTTTCCACTTCCTTCCCTGTATAGTTGGCCCCACCATTGATCAATGTTTTTGCCTCCGAATGAAATACCGTAGCCATTTTGCCTTCAAGCAAACCGGCGTTTAAAAGGATAACAGGGGCGATGCAGATTGCGCCGAGCACCTTGCCTGATGAAACCGCTTCTCTGGCGATTTTATGCGCAGTCTCATCCATCCAGTATTCCTTGCTTCCAGCTCCTCCCACAAAGACCACCATGCAATAATCCCCGGCCTTGACTTCAGACAGTGTAATGTCAGGTTTATATCTCAATCCAAGAACGCCTTTTGCAAAATCAGCGCCCGATGAGGCGACTGTCACTTTTATGCCATTTTTTTCAAGTATGGCCTTAGGCTCTTGAAATTCTTCATCCCTGAAATCCTTATGGGCAATAATCATTAATGCCTGCTTTGTTTTTTCATTAGCCATATTTTTTATCTCCTTTCTCAATACTTGAAGAAGATGGGATGTTTTCCTGCTGGTCCGACAAGATTTCATAAAGCCTGTTTGCATCCCATGCAGGTACATTGCCCTTAGGAATCTCAATAATTTTTACCACCCTAATCCTTGAGCCAAGATGAAGGGTGATCCTGTCGCCTGCCAGTACATCTTTGCCTGGTTTTCCTTTTCTGCCATTTACTTCAATCCAGCCCCTTCTGCAAAAGTCCTGGGCCAGGCTTCTTCGCTTGACAAGCCTGCTTGCCTTTAAAAACAGATCCAATCTCAAACTAAATACTCCGCCCTAATGCATCCCCGTGTATGTCGATCGTGGCCTCTCTCCTTAGCCGATTGATCCATGCCTCGTAAAAATCCGCCTTTTTCTTTTCAATTATAGTCTCCTCTATCTTTTTCCATATAGCAGAGGCCTTTTCCAGACCGGATTCCTTCCGTTCCTCCAGATAAAGGATATGATACCCTGCCTCTGTCCTTACAGGCCCAGCGATTTTTCCAGGCTGAAGGTTCGTAAATGCATCTGAAAATTCGGGCCTAAGGTCTTTTAAATAAAACGTACCCAAATCCCCGCCAGGCCCTGCGGATGTATCCTCAGAGTATTTGTCTGCAAGGGCAGAAAAAGGTTCGCCCTGCTCCCACTCGTCCATAATCTTTTTAGCCTTTTTCAAAATCCCCGTATTCTGACCCTGGCTGCTGTCCGAAGCGAACTTTAAAAGGATGTGAGAAAGCCTGACCCTCACGCCTTCCTCATGTCCTGTCCACTCGGTCTCATAATATTTCAATATCTCCTGATCCGTTACCTGAATATTACGATATGCCACATGTCTTCGAATCTTTAACAAAGATATGTCCTCAAGGATTCTCTTTTTGAAATCTTCTATTTTCAAGCCATCTTTTGCCAGTGATTCCTCTAAAGCCCTGTCTGAGAGCCAGCCATTTTTTGCCTTTATCTGCTCGATCTGTTCAACGACCTCCGCATTCGAGGGTGTCAGGTCAAGACGTTTAGCCTCGCCAATCATGAGCCTCTCATCAATAAGGTCCTGAAGTATCTTTTCCCTTATCCTGATCTTTGTATCATCCGATAACCCCTGAGGAAAGCCATTTGTACCATATATCCTCTTTTCCATAAGGATAAGATCGCTCAAAGTGATGACCTCCTGATTTGCCACCGCTATTATGCTGTCTATGAGGACAGGAGAGGCATAAGCCATAAGGAAAGTAAAACAAATGCAAAAGCTTGCCAAAATTGCTGCGTTCCGGTATCTCATTATTCCCCCCTATAAAATTTTATTTTTTCCCTCATATTATAACTCTACTTTTGCACTTTTTGTGTAACCCTATGAGAATATTGATAAAATATGTTGTTTTATTTAATCAGATATCTTATTGAAAAATATGGCTTTTTGTAAAAAAGTGCAAAAGTAGAGTTATAAGAATCTTATATCATTAAATGCCTCGGTATATGGTTTTTGGATAAATCTTGATATCGGCACGGGTTCTTAGTTCAACAAGCCAATCGTGAAATGCCTCATCCCTTTTCTTTGCCAAGAGGATTTGCGTCAATCTGGGTTCCGCATCTTCCCAGTTTGTCACCTGAGTCTCCCGTGTCTCTACAAGCTTAAATATATGACAACCATAGTCAGTTTGAAAGACATCGCTAATCTCGCCCTCTTTCAATTGACCTGCCACATCGTCAAATTCAGGAGGCATCTGATCCAGCTCAAAAAATCCCAGATCACCCCCTTCTTCCTTTTCTGGCCCCAGAGACCTTTGCCTGGCAATCTCTTCAAAATCATATCCCTTCCTCAGAAGATCTTGGATCTCCCTTGCCTCTATCTCGGATTCGACTACTATTTGCCTCACCCTAAACTCCCTGGTTCTTTCAAATTCCTTCTTGTGCGATAAGAAAAAAGACCTTTTCTCTTCCTCATTCACAGATAAGGCAGGTTCTATTATTTTCTGTATCAATCTTCTGATTAACAGTCCATCTGAAATCAACGAGCATTGCTCTTCAAAAGTAAAACTTTTGAGATGATTCTCTATCGGGAACCTTTCAGGAGGGTATCCCATGGCAAGGTCCTTTAAATAAACATCTATTTCCTCCTGAGAGATATTTATCCCCATGGATTTTGCCTCCAGGATAAGGAGCTCTCTGTCTATCATAAAAAGCAACAGCTCTTTTTTCAGAAGCTTTATCTGTTCATCGGATTCTATATGGGGTTCATTTTTGTCTATATTCAGGCGAAGAAGCTCCCGCTCGAAATCTTCTATAGTTATCGACTTGCCATTTACTTGAGCGCAAACATATGCCCTGCCCCCACGCCCTCCTTCCCGAAAAACATTGCAGCCTGAGCCTGTCGCGCCAAATATAAGTATCAAGGCCAGCACAAGGATATTAAAATTAATCACCTTGATATTCAAACACATTTTACTACATCTGCTAATATATATACTAATCATCATAATCTGCTCTTTGATTATAGTCTTAAATGGTATTGACATAAAGGGTGGAACATGCTTAAATTAGAAGTCAATATTGTATGTAATATTTTAGCATACAAATAAATGTGAGGACAAACAAGGTATTTTATTTTAAAACGCCGAAGTGGCGGAATTGGCAGACGCGCTAGGTTCAGGGTCTAGTAGGTGTACACCTGTGGGGGTTCGAGTCCCCCCTTCGGCACTTTTCTAACAAGATTGAATAAATGTAATAGTTCACCCAATTTAAAATTGCAAGCCTTTTGCTGTCAAGTCTTACTGTATTAACTCTTTAACTCAGCAATTTTTCATTATGACTAGTTTTTAAGTTTCTGATTTGGTGAATGAAGTAAATTAACGATGGATATTACTAATTAATAAATATTATTATCTGGTGTTAAGAAAGCACTTGATATTTTTTTTTACCTTTTGTATAATTAACGTAGTTAATATGTAAAATCATATTATCTTAAGCAAAAAAATAATATACAACCAGATATTATCAGGTTAATCTCCTTTGTCAGTTTAGCACGTTCTATAGCATGGCTATAAAGCGTGTCTTGTTTTTTAATGTTTTAATATAAAAAGGGCTGACATTGTCAAAGATTGCCGCTGTGCTAAACAGATTTTTTTATCTAATAAAATGGAAATTTATACTTTACTCTGCAAGCTTGTAAATCTGAATCTTTAACTCATAGGAAAGGAGAATTTATGATGTCTTATATAAGAAAAAGATTTGTAACATTATTTTTTAAAGGGATTTTTTGGTCAGCATTCTTTTTTGTCTTATTGTGTTTCTCTTCTTCTCTCATGGCAGGAGCGCCTATAAATGGAGACGTATATATTTACAACGTTGGAAACGCAAGTTTCAGTGTTGTTTGGGAGGTAGATGCCCCAAGCATAGACTGCGGGGTTGAGGTTTATAGAGACAACAGCGGGAGCCCTCTGGAATTAACAGGGTATACTATCCACCCTTGGCAAAATTCCACCAATCCAGGTATAGCCATGAGCCGGGGGCTCATGCAGGTTGATGTGACGGATATTGTTTATGATCCGATAGATCAGGTGCACACATTCTATATCAGGACGTTTTCTA
>JAFGSM010000257.1 GCA_016934595.1 bacterium
AAATAAGGAGTTGAGGTTGTTGTAACAAAAAATTTTTACTCAATTAAATTCCAGATTTTCCTCTCAAAAAAGTGCGAAAAAGGGGTTCTAATTTCTATGATGGGGAAATAAAAATCCGTAAGAGTAACTGTTCATTTGTGGTATAATAAAATATATTATTATAAAGATCTTTTTATCAATCCCTGTTAATTTTTAAAAATCCGCCATTGATCTCGGATTTTGGGAATTCATCCATTTGGTCCAATGCAGCCGTGATGTATGAATTGAAAATGGCTTTGCAATAACCCTTTTGAGACAGTTTAAGAAACCATACCTGCTTAATAAATTTTCAATAAAAGGAGTTAAACTATGACTAAAGTTTTGGAAGAAGAAAAAATCCTATCCCCATATTTTTTTGTAAAAGAAGAATTTTCCGGGAAAGAGCAGTTTCCTCTAAAGTCAACTGAGGCTGTTGTCAATATTTCAGGCGTCATAGCAGACGTGAAGTTGACCCAAACATATAAAAACGAAGGGTATCAGACAATTGAAGCGATCTATGTTTTCCCTGCGTCAACAATGGCCGCATTGCATGCCATGAAAATGAAGGTTGGGACACGGACTATTGTCGCTGAAATAAGGGAGAGAAAACAGGCAAGTGAGGAGTATGAAGAGGCAAAGATTTCAGGAAAAACCGCTTCTCTCCTTGAACAACAGCGCCCCAATGTCTTTCAGATGAATGTGGCAAACATCCTGCCTGGCGAAGAGATTAAGGTCGATCTTCAATACACCGAACTTCTTGTTCCTGCTGATGGGGTATATGAATTTGTCTATCCGGCAGTCGTTGGCCCCCGTTATTCCAACCAGCTTGAAGCGGATGTCCAACCATCGGATAGATGGGTAAAAAATCCATATCTTCCAGAAGGTGAATTGCCAAACAACACATTTGATATCACGGTCAATCTTTCTACAGCCATTCCTTTGCAAGAGATGATGAGCCCTTCGCATAAAGTAAATATAAACTATGAGGGCGCAGCATGTTCAAACGTAAGGCTTGCCGAATCGGAAAAATTCGGCGGGAATAGGGATTTCATTCTGAAATATAGATTGATCGGAGGGCGGATTGATTCCGGAGTGTTGTTATACGAAGGTGAAAAAGAGAAATTCTTTTTATTGATGACTCAGCCCCCTGAACGGTCGAAGATCAACCGTATCCTTCCTCGCGAATATATTTTCATCGTTGACGTGTCAGGGTCGATGTATGGATTTCCAATGGATACAGCAAAGGTTCTGATGGAAAATCTTCTTAAAGACCTCACACCGGACGACACATTCAACATCCTGCTATTTTCTTTTGCCTCCGGACTCATGGCCGACGAATCCCTGCCCGCGACAAATGAAAACATAAGGGACGGACTTGCATTGATCCGCGAGCAACATGGAAGCGGCGGCACTGAATTACTGCCTGCATTGCAGAGGGCCTTGTCATTGCCCAGAAAAGACGACGGGGTATCCAGGACTATAGTCGTTATAACAGACGGTTTTGTAAATATCGAGGCAGAGGCATTCGATTTAATCAGGCAACACATGGGCGATGCGAACCTGTTTGCCTTCGGGATAGGATCAGACGTCAACCGTCATCTTATTGAGGGAATGGCAAGGGTTGGGATGGGAGAGCCCTTCATAATAATCGGTGAAGGTTATGTACAGGAGAAGGTGCATAAATTCCGCAGGTATATCCAGTCGCCTGTCCTGACAAAGATAACCGTTGAGTATAATGGATTCGATGCATTTGACGCGGAACCCTCCAATCCTCCGGACATGTTTGCTGAACGGCCCATAATCGTTTGTGGAAAATGGAAAGGCATGCCTTCAGGAGAAATTACAATAAGCGGATTAACCCCTGATAAGCCATATAAACAAACAGTCGATCTTAGCGGGATAGAACCCCTTGATACAAATAAAGCCCTGCGTTTCCTGTGGGCGCGAAACAAGATTGCCATGCTCGGCGATTATAATAGCCTATGCGAGCGTGACAATTATGTCAAGGAGATAACGGATCTGGGTTTGGCCTATAATCTATTGACGCCTTATACATCATTCATTGCTGTTGACTTTGAATCAAGAAAAGCGAGCAAAGACATTCAAACAGTAATCCAGCCTTTGCCTCTGCCTGAAGATGTCTCGAATTTCTCAGTCGGATGCCTTGCCGGAAGTGGAATGGGGATGATAAAATCTGTGCCCAGGTTTCTAAAGAAAAGCTTTTGTTGCCTTGATCTTTCAGATATCCAACCGAACGATCATAGAAATGTTTCTAATGAAGGCTTGGATTTGGATGTGCCAACATTTTTAAGAAAGTCAGATATCTCATTCTTAAACGAAGAAGAAGACTTATCTAAGGATATACCGGTCTTTTTAAGGAAAAGGGTATCAGAGAAAAGAAAGGAAGGATTATCGCCCTCCTATGAACAATTGGAAAGAATCAAGCAAAAGGCTGAAGAAAAGGTTGGATCAGGTGTTGATATCACCGGTCTTGATGCGAGCGATAAATCTCAGATAGGGATCATCGAAACCGCGCTGAGAGATTGTCTGGAAGATATAGCGCTTCATGTCAGTGCCCTCATTAAGAAAAAGGTGCATCTCGCCGGAGAGGTGGATATAAAGTGCATTATAGGAAACCGGCAGTCCATCGACAGGGTGGATATATTGCACAGCAGTCTTAAAAACAGTGATATGCAGGCGTATATTTGTAAAAGGATCAAGAAGTTGCGTTTCCCTTCCCTTCAAGCCTATGACAAGGTTGTTGTGAGTTTTACGCTTGTTTTCTCTGTTTCAGGATAAACACTTGATTGACAAATTATTTTTTTTTCGATTGGCCGTTAAGAGACTCTGCGGTTATTCTGGATATGTGTATTCTTCAAACAAATACAGGTATCAGTCAAAAGCCAAACCTGTCAGCTCCGGTCATTTAAAACTCACAGGCAAGACACTCGCGATCAATTACCTTTCCACAGGATATTGATGTGATTCTTTAGAGAGAAAATTTGTTATCATTATTACAAAAAAGCTTCAGATAAGAGAAATCGTTTAAAATAGGCCGTCTGCCGGATCATTGAGGGTGAAAAAGGGGCAATTTCATCAGAGGGCAGAAATTTTCATTTTGACTCTTTTTTCTAAAATATAATATTTTTCATATTTAAAATATACGATATATATAACTCTACTTTTGCACTTTTTGTCTAAACTTATGAAAACATTGATAAATCATGCTGTTTTTTTTGGTCAGGCATCTTATTGAAAAATAAAGATTATTTGAAAAAAGTGCAAAAGTAGAGTTATAATAGAGATTGGTCAAAATGAGAATTTCTGGTCAGAGAGGGGATTTAATGCGTCCTGCACGCAGGCCTCCATTTTGGAAATCTCCTCATCAGTGAGTTTTTCGAATATAGCGCTTCGCTTGTTTTTTTGACAACCGGCCATTATTCTTAACACAAAGGCGAATAAAAATATCTATGAGGCGGTCCGGCATGTCCGCCACCTCCTGTATGGCAGACTTGGCCTTATCATAGTCCAGCAGAAAGTTTAATTCAGACACAAGCTCTGTATCTATGGTTTCCTGAATGAATAAATACTGATGGTCTCGTAAAAAGTCTAAAATGCCCCTAAAAATAAGTTTAGATGGTATAGTTCCATACCATATTGAGTGGTTACGGGTCTATTGTATTATGAACCGACTAAAGCCGGTCAAACCGTTTAGACATGTAGAAAAACACATTTATTCGAGGCAGAAGGCATTTTAAACGGGGATAAAGTAGAAATTTTTATTTAAATCTTATTTAATCTCATGGGCATGCAGAAGGAACAATTTCAGACCAAATTTTTACCACACGGTTATTGAGGAGTTACGGGCAAAAGGCAAACGCTCCAAGATTGGTTTAAATATTGGCTATGCCTTCTTTTAATGCGTAACGGATCAAAGCGGCCTGGTTGTGAATGTTAAGCTTCTTCATTATATTGTTTCTATGCCGAAGTACCGTGTTTAGTGATATGTTTAATTGGAGGGATATTTCCCTGCTGTTTTGTCCTTCAACAATGAGTTTAAGTATCTCTTTCTCTCTGGCCGTTGGGTAAACGGCTTTCTGCTGGGGGCTTAGCTTAAGTTTGCCCTGTTTTCCCAGAAAACCTTCAACCAGATATGTCGATATTTTGGGGCTCAGATAACATCTGTCATCATAGACCTCATTGATGGCTGAGACCACCTCTTCTGTTGCGCTTTCTTTCAACAGGTAGCCTTTTGCCCCGCATTTCAATGCCTTTTCAACCAGAACACTGTCATCGTGCATGCTAAGGATAATTATCCTGCTTTTCGGATCCTTCTCCATAAGCCTTTCTGTGGTTTCGATCCCATTCATTACAGGCATAGATATATCGAGTACAAAAACATCTACAGGTGTTTTTTCAGCTATCTTTAAAACCTGTTCTCCGTTTGAGGCTACCCCTATTATTTCTATATCTTTTCCAGCCTTTCTTTCCACAACGGCCTTTATCCCATCTATTACTACAGCATGATCATCTGCCAAAACGACCTTTATACTCATTTTTATGCTCCTTTTTAGACTCTTTACGAGGCCATCATTATTAGAGGGTTTGTATAGAAAATAAACCTCGTTGTGTTTATTTTTATTTTAATCCTTCGTGTCACTGAAATGCGGCATGATGATTTGCTTAAAAAAAACATGTCAAGGCATCTTAAACAGGGATATTTATGTCTATCTCGCTGCCTTTTTTAGGTTCCGACTTGATAATGAACACCCCACCCAGCGACTCCACCCTTTGTTTCATGCCATGTATCCCTATTTTAAACCTTTCTCCTTGTTGTTGTAAACCCTTATTTACATCAAAACCCCTTCCATCATCGGATATATTAAGCCTTATAATGCCTTTAGGATATACAGCATTCACCTTAGACTTTTTTACCCCATCATGATTTTCTATGACGTCTTCAGGATATTTGATGTCTTTGGCGATTGTGCCGCTCTTATAATACAAGGTTATAAAGACAGTCCTGGCATTAGCATGGATCAGGATGTTGTTTAATGCCTCCTGGACTATTCTGTATATTGCGATTGCTATATTGTCTTTGATCTTCAAGGAGTCGAGATTCGTATCCAGATTTATGCTGACCTTTGTCTGTTTATTGATCCTGGAAACATATTCTTCTAAAGCATTATGAAGGCCAATAATTTCAAGGTTCGGCGGCATCTGGTCTACGGCTATCATCTTTAGATTATTAATAGCCTTTTTAAGAGCAGAACGTGTGTCCCTGATGCATTTTAATGCGCCGGCCTGATTGTTCTCTTTGATTTCCTCTTCAGAAATGCTTAAACTTGAGCTTAAGGCTATCGCCATAGAGCCCAGTTCGTCATGCAAATCTATCGAGAGTTTCTTCTTTTCTTCTTCCCTTATAGACAGGATTTGCTGTGAAAATTTCTTTATATTTCTTTCGGAAATTAGAAGCTTTTCCTGGTGTTGCCTGAGTTTTTTTTCAGTACTGGCGATCCTCTCTGATAAAACGGAAATTATAGTAGCCACGATCATTAACATTCCGGCGCGAAGCCCGTCTTCCAAAATCCTGAGATTTGGCCTGAGAAAAAAGTGACTTAAGACGAGCATAGCGGATAGAAATACGGCGACCACAAGCCCCTTTTTTCCCCACCACAAGGAGGCCAGTATAACCGGCAAATAGAAAAAATGGGTGAAGATGATCTCGATTCCTAAAACTACATGAAAATAATAGGTAAAAAAGCAGGCAATAGATAATAATATAATTATTATCGCAATCTTATATATTTCATGAGGGTCTTTTGGCAGTGTTTCATCTGAAAATCCTGGATTCCGGTTTTCGCCGGAATGACGGAAAAGGCTATTCCCATGCCCCTTTGTGAATTGAAAATTCTTTGGTGTTTCACCTAAGGGTGCATCTGTGTGGACATCGCTGTCCAGATCTTTCATTTGTCTTTCCGTTTTCGAGGAAGACGGCGGTCTATCAATCTCATTTACAATATCAGGATCCATTCTTTGCTTTACTCTCAAAATAGATTCTGTTTTCATCCTTAATGGCGATATAAAAAGTGGCATAAGTGTTCGTCCCGAAAATAGAGTCCATATTTTCATGCCTTATGTCGCCGTAAATCAGAATGAGTGTTTGTCTCTTTTAGAGAAGGTAATTTTGATGGCCTCGTAAAAAGTTTAAAATG
>JAFGSM010000258.1 GCA_016934595.1 bacterium
TATAAGCAGTTATCTCTTTCTTTTCTGTTTTGGTTGATTTTACATCAGCAATCGAAAGAAGAAGGATCGCAGGCCATGTCTCGCCCAGATGAATAAAAAGCCTTGCTGTGGTTTTGTCAGTAAGCCTTTTTGCCTGAAAAAGCAAAAGAGGCCTCATGTGGTTATGGACAATCTTTGCAGCAAGACCGATTTCATCATTGCTGAATCGCAGGGCCTTCATCCTTGCGCAGAGTATCTTTGCCCCTGCCTGAGGATGACCATAAAATATAACCTGACCTTTCCTGCCAATGCCTTTTGCCCCGGGTTTACCCAGGTCGTGCAAAAGCGCTGCCGTCTTAAGACAGGTAATCCAGGCAGAATAATCCGATTTCAACCTGTGAACCAATCCTTTTAAAACAGGGGTTAAATCCTCATCCTTGTTATTAATCATTTCCTCGAATCGTAGAAGTGTTGACAATGAATGCCCCCAAAGCTCAAAGGCGTGCATTTCCCCCTGATCAAGCATATTCATAGGCCCTGTCTCAGGAAAAATTTGGCAAAGCAATCCCGTTTGTTTCATCTGATCTACGTAATGAGCAGCGTTCTCAGACTGCATCATCTTGCACCACTCTTCGTGTATCCTTTCAGGAGATATATTATTATTTATTAATGGGACTTTATCTGAAATAGCCTCAAGCGTTTTTTTGTCTATCATGAAATTGAGTTGTGCTCCCAATCTAAATGCCCTGCATAAACGAAGGGGATCTTTTTCCAGATTCTCCTCGTGCACCAAACGAATAATACCCTTACGGGCATCCTGCCTGCCATTGAAAGGATCGATCAAAACATCAAAAAAAGGAACATAGGGATTCGCAAAATCGTCCACCTTTATCGCCATGGCATTCAGTGTAAAATCACGCTGACTCAGGTTTTTAGATAAAGATACATCGTCTGTCTCCAGGGAAATATCAATGGTATTGTCAGATTTTCGCACAGCAAGCCTGAATATCCCACGCTCTTTGTCAAGACAGATAAGCGTAGAAGGGACCCTCTTGCTGAGTTTATAAACAAAATCTTTTGTCCCGTATACCAAAAGATCAATGTCAAAGATACGCCTATTCAGGATAATATCCCTGACACACCCTCCAACCAGATAAACCCTGGCATTTGTAGCTTTTGCAATATCATTGATATGCCTGTAAATGTCGTATTCCATTATTTTTCTCTTTCTAATCTATCTCCAGGTATATCACCCTCCCTGATTATCCTGATAGGTTCGCTGCCTGCATCTACAATAGTAGAACCTGAAGTTGAGGGTAGCATACCAGAATCTATAATCATATCCACCAATCCGTTCATATCCTTAAATAATCCCTCCGGATCCACGATCCCCCCTTTTTCTGAAAGATTGGCGCTGGTGGATATTATCGCAGTACCGGCCATCTTAGCAATGGCGGTCGCCACAGGGGATTTGGGCCATCTTATCCCTATCTTTCCAGTGCCTGCCGTCAAAGCAGGAGGAAGTCCCGAAACCGCCGGCAAGATTAATGTCAATGGGCCAGGCCAAAAGGAATCCATCAATCTCTTTGAGATTGGTGGAATATTAGCTGCCCATTCTTCCAGACAGGATGTATCACCTATTATAAGCGGCAATGGTTTGTTTAGCGGACGGCCTTTTACCTGAAATATCCTCTGGATAGTAATTTCATTTCTTGGATCTCCACCAAGACCATAAAAAGTGTCCGTTGGGTAAACAAGAAGCCCGCCCCTTTTTATAACCTCTGCTGCCTGGGAAATTACCTGCGGATCAGGCGCTTTAAGGGGACATTGAACGATCTTTGTGGATATGATTCCGCCCATCAAACCGATAATCTCCTGTTTTCTTTTATTTTCCTGTCCTTCTCATCCACCTCTCTTGCCAGTCTTGCTTTATATTGATGGAGTTTTAAACTTAAATCCGGGTCTGATACGGCAAGGATCTGAATGGCAAACAGCGCGCCATTTTTAGCCCCTGATTTCCCTATGCCCATCGTTCCGACAGGCACCCCCTCAGGCATCTGCACAGTAGATAAAAGCGCATCTAATCCACCCAACGATGCATCTATAGGCACACCTAACACAGGGATCGTGGTCCAGGCTGCCACTGTGCCTGCCAGATGGGCGGCCTTCCCTGCCCCGACAATAATAACCTTGATCCCCCTATCCTCCGCCGTCTTGGCTAAATCAACCGTCTTTTGTGGCGAACGGTGGGCTGACGCCACTGAATACTCATAGGGTATCCCGAATGAATCCAGGATATCACCTGCCTCTTTCATTATTGAAAAGTCATGATCGCTTCCCATCAGTATAATCACTATTGGATCTGGCATTAATTTCCCTCCTTATGCCTTGATGGTCTGGTAAAAAGTAATTCTGATGCTGAAAAATCACGATTATATCGCCAAAATATATATCAAATTTATAATATTAAACTTATTTTTTAGCGGCATTTTAGACTTTTTAGAAGGCCATCATACCTTGAAAAAACAAAACAAGAATCACTGCCGACAGTAAATTTTCGGTTAGCTAGCGACTAAATTTTCTGTTATTATATCAGTAATTAAAGGCTGTCCGACAGCTTCATTATAAACAAATATTTTTTTTAAACAATGAGGAGAAGCAATGGATATTCAGAATGTTAAACTTAATTTACCCGAGGGGAGCAATATAATCGTTGGCCAAAGCCATTTTATTAAAAGCGCTGAGGATCTTTATGAGGCATTAATCGGAAGCGCCCCTGGCATCAAATTCGGCCTGGCATTCTGTGA
Source organism: bacterium (assembly GCA_016934595.1). Taxonomy (GTDB): domain Bacteria; phylum SZUA-182; class SZUA-182; order DTGQ01; family JAFGSM01; genus JAFGSM01. The sequence continues at coordinate 2,787 of JAFGSM010000258.1, forward strand.
GGCATCAGGGCCTTGCCTTATAAGAACTGAAGGCAACGATGCAGAACTTGTTGAGGAATGCATTGCAAATGCCCAAAATGTCGGCGCAGGGCATACATTCTTTATACTCCTGCGCGATGCATTTCCTATAAACTGTCTTAACGCTGTTAAAACATGCCCTGAGGTATGCCGTATCTTCTGCGCTACGGCGAATCCTGTCGAGGCATTAGTTGCCCGAACCGAACAGGGAAGAGGCATAATAGGTGTTATAGACGGATTCAGTCCCAGAGGTGTGGAATCGGAAAAAGACAAATCCGACCGTAAAGGGCTTCTGAGAAGATTCGGATATAAACTATAATTCATGAAAATCTCCCAACTAGCCTTGATTGGCGGGACAATTTACACCCCATACGAAATTATATCCCAGGGCTTGATAATCTGCGAAGATGACCGTATAAAATCCGTCTGTCAGATGGATGAATCGATTCAATATCTGCCATCCAAAAGATTAGACACGTCAGGTATGATTATCTGCCCGGGACTCATAGATATTCACCTTCATGGGGCATTAGGATTCGATTTTTTGGATGCGGCAGAAGAAGACATCGACCTCATCATTCAATTCTTTTTCACGCACGGGACTACCAGCATTGTACCCACCCTGATGTGCGCCCCTTTGAAAAAAATAAAAGGGGCATTGAAGAAGATGCATCATTGGCTATCACGGGGAATTAATAAAAATGCGGTGCGAGGCATCCATCTCGAAGGGCCGTTTTTGAATCCGGAAAAAACCGGCATACAGAATAAAGAGGATATGCTCCTTCCCGATCCGGATATACTTTTGGGACTTATAAAGGCATCGCAAGGCAAGATAAAAATACTGACCCTGGCGCCTGAGCTTTGCGGTGCAAAGGAGTTGATCCGTTTAGCCATAGATTACGGAATCATTGTATCCGCCGGGCATTCCATTGCACTATATAACGAGATGCAGGATGCCATGAAACAGGGCGTCAGTCATTGTTGTCATTTCTTTAATGCGATGGGGGCATTTCATCACAGGGAGCCTGGCATCATAGGCGCTGTTTTGAATTCTTCAGGATTGACCGCCGAATTAATAATGGATGGCATTCATTGCCACCCCGCTTCAGCAGGCATTCTTATCAGGATGTTAGGAACTCACAGGGTGATCCTGATCACAGACAGCAGCCCAATTAATGGGCTAGAAGAAGGGATATACGAAATGGAAAAAACAGGGGATATGGATAAATGGAAAAAGATCGATCCTGAACCTGACGGATTAACAAAAAGACCTGATATAAGGATCTATTCCAATGGATGCGTCAGGAACGGCAATGGGCATCTTGCCGGCTCTGCACTGACGATCCCTGCTGCAATAAGGAAATGCGTGGATATGGGCCTTTGCTCTGATATGGGCCTTTGCTCTCTCTCCCATGCAATCGCAATGGCCACTGCAAATCCTGCAAGACTGCTCCACATGGACAGTGAGATCGGATATTTGAAAACAGGATACAAGGCGGATATTACGGTGTTTGATAAGGATTTTATACCCGTTCTGGTAATTAAAGACGGCTGTATAGTATACAGGGATTCTTCCTGCAGGGGAATAAAGGAACTAATATGAATTCAGGACTATATGAGAAAAAAGGTATTTTATCAGATACATAAGGGTGTAAAGGAATAATATGAATTCGGGACGGATACGGACTCTCCATTTACTGATATATTTTATAATCCTCTTGTATATAGGTATAACAGCCCCTGGGTGCATGACCCCAAAAAACCAAATAAAAACTCGGGATGCCTTTCATCATAAATCTGTTTATGCTGATAATTATGCCAGCCTGGTAGACGAAACAATCGTTCCTTTCTATAAACAGGCTGTAGATAAATACTTCAGGCCGAGCCTTCTTGACATGAACCTCTGGGAAAGACGTGCGGTCTTTCACCGTGGATTGAGCTGCTATAAGCGAAAGGAATGGGACAATGCCATTAGTTGGTTCCAATCGGCAATAACGCAATACCCTTATCTGAATGACTATGCCATGTTTTTTATGGCTGAGTGTCTTGAAAAAAAAGGCGATCTAAAAGGGGCGGGATATTTACTCAATGAAATTATCAAAGACTGTCCAGGGAGACCCCTCATTCCTGAGGTTAATCTAAAACTGGCAGACATATATCTTTGCCAAAAAGAATATGCCAGGGCCATTGAAACTTACGAGAGGTGTCTGAGAATTCTGCCTACGAAGAATGACTATATATTATATAAGATAGGTCTTGCCAAATTGGAAACAGACACGGAATCCTCCATTGAAAGTTTCAAGACCCTTATTGTAAACGAACCTGATTCCGACTTTAGTCGGTTGGCCAGGGAAAATATAAATCAACTTTATCCGCCAGACGGGGCAAACCGTTTATTGAAATTGTCTCAGGATCAGAAGCTCAGGATGACGGAAAGATTATTTCAAAAAAATCGGTACAAATCCGCAATAGAATTATACCTGCATTTGATCGACAACTACACCGATCCCATAAGACAGTGTCATGCCAGGCACCGTCTTGCCCAATGTTATGACAGGACAGGCCAAAGGGAATTGGCCATCAAAGAACTTGAGTATATAGTTGAAAATGCTCCGGAGATGGACTGTATGGCCAGGGCAAGGTTTCTTCTTGCCCGGATGTTGTGGAACAAACACAGGAATAAAGAAGCCGAGGGACATTTCAAGTATATTTTAGAGAATTGTCCTTCCTGTGAAATGAATGAAGAAATATTGTATCTTCTTGGCAGGATTGCCGAAGAAGAGGGCGAGTTTACAAAGGCAGTTAATTATTATGAAAAAATCGAGAATGGATATGTCGAAGGCCCTTTTTACTGGACTGCTATCTGGAGGATAGGCTGGATCTATTATATCGCAGGGTATCATAGCTATGCGGCCTCCCATTTCGGCGCTTATTGGTTCATGATCAGGGATCAGGCATTGCAGCACAAATTCCTTTACTGGAAAGGGAGGGCAGAGGAAAAAACGGGAAATCAGAAGGAAGCAAAGGAGTCATATGAAACCATCCTCGATTCCCAATACTTTTCTTTTTACACAGGGCTTTCTGCGGAAACTCTCATGAATCTTCGATTCACAAATGGGAATGAAAATACCCGTATTCGTCATTCCGGCGAAGGCCGGAATCCAGGATTTACAAATGAAAGGACAGGCGATGTCACCGGTATCCGCCATACATATATTGAGGCTCTGAGAAATGAAACTGGCCAACAGGAAGACTTTTTTCTCCTTTTGAATGAGAAAGAGAAGGCCATTGTGGACCGGATATGGGAACTTTGGCTGCTTGGAATGAAGGATGAATCAGCAAAGGAAATTCAGCATCATATCCAACTCAAAAATGGCTCAACGCCTCAATTATTATATTGCCTTTCCCTCCTTGCCCATACGAATTATACGCATTATCTGGGTATCCGGATAGGCATCCTGTATAAGAAGGCAATCTCATCATACAATATAGACACCTATGGCCAGGGAGAAGCCCTTATATATCCTATGGGATACTGGCCCATTGTCCTTGAAAAGGCAAAACAGAATCAGCTTGACCCTGTGCTTGTGCTTTCCCTGATAAGACAAGAGAGCCTTTTTGACCCTTTTGCGATCTCCAGTTCCTCTGCATACGGCCTTATGCAGATCATCCCTTCCACAGCCCGTTTAATAGCAAAAGATTTGGAAATGGATGCACCCGCAGATATGAGAAGCCTTTATGACCCTGATCTGAATCTTACCATGGGTTGTTATTACCTGAGAAAAGTCCTGGATGAATTCGACCAAAATATGGTATATGCGCTGGCAGCCTACAATGCAGGCCCAGGCGCAGTAAAAAGGTGGAAAAAGAATTTCGCTGATCTGGATATAGATGAGTTTATAGAAAGCATACCTTACAATGAGACCCGCGAATACGTAAGAAGGGTCATGAAAAACTACTGGATATACAAAAACTTAACAGCCGAATCATTCTAATTAGTGTCTGTCCGAAAAAGCGCTAATTGGCGACTTTTTGTCATTCCGGTGAAAGCCGGAATCCAGTTTTTCAATAGGTTATTAAGAAACTGGATTCCCGATCAAGTCGGGAATGACACTTTCCGGACAGACACTAATTAGCCTTATTGAATGCCCATAAGGTTCAGAATCTATAAAGCACAACGCATAACTCAATTTCCCTTTTCGACTGTCTCCAGATCCTTTTTCTTTTTCTGCGTCAAATCCATGCTATAAAAATCGCCGCCATGGGGGAGAGTCATAAAGAAATTGTTGGTGTTATCCACCTCTGCCATCAAATTCTGCATGCTGCATTCAAGCAGGTGCCCCCCTCCCCTCCTGTCCTTTGTAATAAAGTGCAGGTGGTATCCTGGGACGTTTATCCCCTCCACGTAATCGGGTGACCGGAACCCTACTATCGTTCCATCAATATCATGAAACTCGAACACCGACTGGACCTTAACTACTTCGACAAGGGTTGGATACGGCCTCTGTTGCCCCGGCACGCTCCTTGTCTTGATATACCCAAACCGTCCCTCGATCTTTATGGCATAAAATATATTTCTGGAAGGCAACATTCCATCCAGCAATGCCTCAAGTTCCTGATAATTATCAACCTTATTCAACGGCATTGTCTCATCCGGTGAAAAAAAAGTCACCACCGAAAAGGGTGTCTTCATCGAATCATCAGCCGGATATGCAATGCCGTCAGATTTCACCTGATAGAAACAGCCATCCAAGGCTACCATCTCTCCATCAAGGCCGTTAAAGGTCCCTATCCCGAAATCACCATATCCTTTCAAATCCCCGAATGTCACATCACCGTCATAGATTCCCTTGAGCAGGGCATTGATGGTGGAGGTTTGAAATATTGTTTCCTTCTTTTGCACATGGGCGCAGCCTGTTGCGGCTGCCACTAACAAAAAAATCGGCAATGCAAAGCGAATCAACCTTTTCATCGTTTCCTCCCAATCGAGTGTAACCAAAATAGAACATTATTGCTTGTTTCAATTTTATAGATATACTTGATACCGGCTGTCGCCGGAATGACAAATGAGAAATTGCACCATTTTGGTTACACTCTCCCAATCCGAGCACGCCGGAATCAAATGATCTTTGCAAAGCTCTGCCAAATGCATACTAATCATGCTCAAGTATATATAATAAATTTTAAATAATTACCCATTTTCAAAAAACTTTCATGCCCCTTTATGACCTTACGGACATGGGTGAACGGCTATATCCTAATATTAACACACGTTCCGGAGCCCTTATGGTAATGAATAATGTAGATACATTTTATATCATAAATTCCGGTTCTAATCAATCTGCAATTATTGTTAGCAGCAATTCTCATTATTACCAATTTCCATGTTTATTACCAATTTCCATGTTATATATTCTATATTCAGATAGAATAAATATTATATATTGTGTGAAAAAGCGCCATAATAAGAATTACTGTATTGTTAGCGGATATGTACTACAGGCCCTTTTTAAAATGTGTGCCTTCATAACATATTGAGCAGTTACGAAGTTTGATATATATCTCCCGAATATTTGTTTTGACACAAATGCAAAACCCCTCTATACTTTCATACATGCAAGATGTTTTAAAATGGTAAAAGAATTTACTGCCATTAACCTAAATCACAGATCCTTTAAACGCGAGGTTATAGAATATGCCAGCAATTGCATCTATTGAAGACTTAAAGGCTGCACAGAAAGATCTTCTGGCGGCAAAGGACTTGAATGAATTAAAGGCGGCATTTAACAAATGGCGCAGGATAGGCTGGAAGAATATTTGCAAGCTGTGGCTTCAGGAACGTACCCCGGAAGAATTGAAGGAAACTGGGGATCGTTGAAAAAGGCTGACAGGACACTACCGGGATAGTTGTACATGAGGGAAGACCCTCGGAGTCTGTCCGACAACTAAAATTTTAATAAAAAATCATAGATTATATTAAATTTTGAAATTGATATTTTAAATATACTATTAATTTTTCATGTTAAAATGAGTTATCGGACAAACTCCTCGGCAAATGTTCAAACCAGGGCATAAGAAATAATGTCTGGAGGAAGCAAGGGGAAAAACATAAAAAGCTGGCCGGAGGATGACAGGCCAAGAGAGAAGCTGCTCAAGAAAGGGCCGAAAGCTCTTAGCAATTCCGAGCTTCTGGCTATTCTTCTGCGTACTGGCACCCGAGGCTCCAGCGCAATAGACCTTGCGCGAAGCGTTATGAAGAGATTCGGCACATTCCGGAATATGGCGCATACGGACACACGCGACTGGAAGGGATTTAAAGGTCTGGGAAGCGCCAAGATCGCTCATATTCAGGCCGCTCTTGAGATCGGGAGGCGCTATCGTGAGGACGAAGCGACAAGCGTGAAGCAAAAGATCTCCTCGTCGAAAGATGTCATCAAATTCATCATGCCTCAAATGCGTGACCTAAAAACCGAGGTGTTCAAGGTCGTCTGTCTCGACAGCAACAACAGGATTATCGACATCTCGGACGCGGCCTTTGGCACAGTCAATCACGCTGTGCCGATTATACGGGAGATCATTCATTCAGCCTTGCAGAAATTCGCGGCATCGATTATTTGCGTTCACAATCACCCAAGCGCAAACATCACGCCAAGCCCTCAGGATAGAAAATTTACCAAAGAGCTGTATGATGCCGGCAAATTGATGGAAATCAAAATCCTTGACCATATCATTATTGGCGATAACGAGTTTTATAGTTTTGCAGACGAAGGTCTAATGGTTTAACTATGACAAACCAAAATCCGGAACAGATAGCACGGGATAATATCGACAGGCAATTGAATGAGTGCGGCTGGATAGTTCAGAACAAGAGGCAAATCAACCTGAATGCAGGGCTGGGCGTAGCTGTGACGGAATATAAGACAGAAATCGGCCCTGCGGATTATATCCTGTTTGTGGCAGGGGAACCTGTTGGTGTTATTGAAGCGAAAAAAGAAGAGGAAGGCGTTCGTCTAACGACACATGAAGACCAGGCAGAAGATTATGCCCAAAGCAGGCTGAAGTACCTGAATAATGACCCATTGCCTTTTGTCTATGAAAGCACAGGCGAGCTGACCCGTTTTACCGATTATCGCGATCCCAAGCCCCGCTCAAGGCCGGTTTTCACCTTTTATCGGCCTGAAACCCTTCAGGAGTGGAAAAGGCTCGGCAGCTCTCTGCGAACGCGGATATTGGATATCCCCCCTTTGAAAACCAACGGGCTCAGGGATTGCCAGATAAAAGCGATCAACAACCTGGAAGATTCCTTTCGCAAAAATCAACCAAGAGCCCTTATTCAGATGGCTACGGGGTCTGGAAAAACCTTTACCGCCATAACTGCCATTTATCGCCTGCTCACGTATGCCAAGGCTAAGCGGGTATTATTTCTTGTAGATACAAAGAACCTGGGCGAGCAGGCCGAACAGGAATTCATGGCATATATGCCCAATGACGACAACCGCAAGTTTTCTGAATTGTATGGCGTGCATCGCCTGAAATCATGCTTCGTGCCGACCGACAATCAAGTTTACATCAGCACCATCCAGCGTTTATATTCGATCCTGAAAGAAGAAGAACTGGACGAAAAGGCCGAAGAGACAAACCCCGGTGAAATAAAATGGGAGAAACGCCAGCCTGTTCCTGTAGGATACAATGCCAAACTGTCCCCTGAGTTTTTCGACTTTGTTGTAATCGACGAATGCCACCGCAGCATTTATAACCTCTGGAAACAGGTGCTGGACTATTTCGATGCCTTTTTGATCGGCCTGACCGCCACACCCGACAACCGCACCTTTGGCTTTTTCAACCAGAACATTGTCAGTGAATACACCCACGAGCAAGCCGTTTCTGATGGCGTGAATGTGGGAAGTGATGTGTATCTGATTGAAACCGAAATCACTAAAAGAGGAGCTGCTATCTGGAAAGGGCAATATGTGGATCGCAGGGAAAAACTCAGCCGCAAAAAACGCTGGGAACAGTTGGATGAGGACGTAGTTTATTCCCAGAAGGAACTGGACGACAAGGTGGTAAATCCCAGCCAGATTCGCACCATCATTCGCGCCTTCAAGGAACACCTGCCGGAAATCTTCCAGGGCCGCACCAACGAGAAGGGCGAATTTGAAGTGCCGAAGACACTGATATTCGCCAAAACCGACAGCCACGCGGATGATATTATACAGATCGTCAGGGAGGAGTTTGGGGAAGAAAACCGCTTCTGTAAAAAAATCACCTATAACAGCGATGACCCCAAAAGCATACTGGCGCAGTTCCGCAATGACTATCACCCGCGCATCGCTGTAACCGTGGACATGATCGCCACCGGCACGGATGTTAAACCACTGGAATGCCTGCTCTTTATGCGGGATGTAAAAAGCCGGAACTACTTTGAACAGATGAAAGGCCGGGGCACACGCACTATAAATCTTGATGACCTCAAAAAGGTGACTCCATCGGCCAAATCAATCAAAGACCATTATGTGATTATTGATGCCGTGGGTGTCACCAAAAGCCTGAAAACCGACATCCGCCCCCTGGAGAAAAAACCTGGCGTGCCGCTCAAAGATCTTTTGGCGGCAATTGCCGTTGGGGCTAGGGATGAAGCCTTGTTCACCTCTTTGGCCAATCGACTGACCCGGATGGAAAGACAGCTCACAGATAAAGAAAGATCGGCTTTTGCGGAAAAGGCAAACGGCAAGACCATCACGCAGGTTGTTAAGGAACTGCTCAATGCCTACAATCCCGACACTTTGGAAGACCTGCGTCTTAAAGTCGAACAGGAAAATCCGGATAAACCGCCTGTTGAGAAAGAAGAAAAACTGAATTCTCTGACCAGCGCCTTGCAAAATCAGGCGGCCAGCATCTTCAATGGCGAACTCAATGAGTACATCGAAAACGTGCGCAAGGCCCACGAGCAAATCATTGACCTGGTAAACCCCGACAAGGTAACCGCTGTGGGCTGGGACAAAGACAATAAAGACAAGGCCAGGGAATTGATAAAAACCTTTGCCGGCTGGATAGCCCTTCACAGGGATGAAATAACCGCCCTGCAAATCTTTTACAGTCAGCCCTTTCGTCGGCGCGAGCTGACCTTCAAGATGATCAGGGAACTGGCAGAAACCATTGTCGCAGATAAACCTGTGCTTGCCCCCTTGAATGTGTGGAGAGCCTATGAGCTTTTGGAAGGCGTGAGCGGCCAACCAAAAAACGAATTTGTGGCTCTGGTCTCCCTTATCCGCAAAGTGACTGGCATTGACTCCACGCTCACCTCTTATGATAAAACAGTGGACAGGAATTTTCAGATCTGGGTATTCAGAAAACAGGCAGGCACACTCAAATTTACCGAAGAGCAGATGCAGTGGCTGCGGATGCTCAAAGACCATATCGCCGCATCGGTTTCTGTCGCTGCCGATGATCTGGACTACACCCCCTTTGATGCCCAGGGTGGCAAGGGGAAGATGTGGCAGCTTTTCGGCAATGAGACGGAAAATATTATCAGCGAACTTAACGAGGCTTTGGCTGCATAACAACCTGATTCCCCAACAGTTTGGTTTGCGTCTTGTCATTCCCGCGAAGGCGGGATTCCAGAGCTTGCCGCTGCCAAATGATGCGATCCACTGCATCTTGTCATTCCCGCGAAGGCGGGAATCCAGAATTTAAATAAGAGGGAGGCATAAAATGGAAATATTAGATGTCATTCCCGCGAAGGCGGGAATCCAGAATGTATGAATCAATATTACGTCTACATTTTGGCAAGCAAAAGAAACGGAACATAGTATGTTGGTGTTACCAGCGATTTGGTGAAGCGCTGTTATGAACACAAACAGGATATGGCAGAAGGATTCACAAAAAAATATCAAGTCCATATTCTTGTTTATTATGAGGATCATAATGACGTGAAAGAAGCAATCAGGCGGGAAAAACAGATAAAGAAATGGAACAGAAGCTGGAAAATAAGACTTATAGAAGAAAAGAATCCCCAATGGCGGGATCTGTATGATGATATTGTGTAAGGATTTTGAATACTGGATTCCCGCCTTCGCGGGAATGACAGGCGGGAATATGGGTATGAGTGCGAAATATATGGGCGCGATGTTATTGTTTTTTTGGCAATGAGTCGGAAAATATTATCAACGAACTTAACGAGGCATTGGCGGCATAAGATGAGTGAAAGCAGGGAAATACCGAATGGGTGGACAAAGGCGATTTTTGAAGACTTGCTTGACTACATTCAACCAACTAAATTCATTGTAGAGTCAACTGAATATGACGACAAATACAAAACACCTGTATTAACAGCAGGCAAATCATTTATTATAGGGCATACTAATGAAACGAATGGAATTTTTAATGAATTCCCCGTAATTATTTTTGATGATTTCACTACCTCAACTCAATTTGTCAATTTTCAATTTAAAGTAAAATCTTCAGCAATGAAGATTCTGAAACCAAATTGCGAATTGGTTAGTATTAAGTATGTTTTTTACTTTATGCAGATAATTCATATCAGTGTTGATACACATAAAAGATATTGGATTTCTCATTATTCTAAACTACAAATCCCTCTCCCACCCCTTCCGGAGCAACACCGTATTGTCACCAAAATAGAAGAGCTTTTTAGTAGTCTGGATAAAGGCATCGAAAGCCTCAAAACAGCGCAGCAACAACTCAAAGTCTATAGGCAGGCAGTATTGAAATGGGCATTTGAGGGAAAGTTAACGGAGGGATGGAGAAGAAGACAAGGCAATTTACATACAGCCGATAATTTATTAAAACAAATACAAGCTGAAAAAGAAAAAGAAACTAAATCAAGCGGGAAAAAATTAAAACCTACAAATTCTCTTTCAAATGAACGTGCAGCAAATTTGCCACAATTGCCAACAAGTTGGAAATGGGTAAGTTTAGGAGAAATCATTTCTGATTTAACAGATTATCACGCAAATGGGAGCTATCTAAAAATGAAGGAAAATGTTCAGTTAATAAATACTCCTGAATATGCGATAATGATTCGTGCTACAAACTTTGAAAAAGAGAATTTTAAAACTGATTTAAAATATATAACTGAAGATGCCTACAATTTTTTATCAAGAAGTAAATTGTTTGGTGGTGAAATACTTATTGGCAAAATTGGCAATGCCGGTAAAGTTTATTTTATGCCTAATTTAAATAAACCGGCTTCTCTTGGAATGAATTTATTTGCTTTAAGATTCAATGCTGATGTTAATAAATATATTTACTATCATCTTTTATCGTTGTTTTCAAAACAGCAAATATATAGTTATGTGAAAGGTGTTGGTAATCCAACAATTGACAAAAACTCTGTTAGGAGTTTATCTATCGCTTTGCCTTCATATGAAGAACAACAACACATTGTTGAAGAATTAGAAAGTCGCCTTTCCGTCTGCGACAAAATCGAAGAGAGCATTGAGCACAGCCTTAAGCAGGCCGAAGCCCTGCGGCAGAGCATACTGAATAAGGCATTTGAGGGCAAGCTCGTGCCCCAGGATCCCAATGACGAACCGGCAAACGTTCTTTTGGAAAGGATCAAAGCGGAGAGGGAAAAGAATAAACCGGAGACCTCGCTGCGCCAGCGGGCAGGAAAAACAAAAACAATAAAGGTAAAATCATGAGGGGCTAAGCTATGATGACGAAACATCATGAAGAGGCTGAACAGGATAAATTGATTGAGGAAACAGGGAGATGACAGGGCAGAAAGAAGAAACTCGTGGGGAAATCGTCCTCTACCAAACACCAGACGGCAGGGTTGATCTAAATATCCGCCTTGAGCGGGAAAGCCTTTGGCTGAGCCAAAAGCAAATGTCATTACTCTTCGATAAAGACACCGATACGATTGGTCTGCACCTGCGTAACATATACAAAGAAGGTGAGTTGGAGGAATCGGCAACTACCGAGGAATCCTCGGTAGTTCAAAAGGAGGGCAATCGACAGGTTCGCCGTAAGGTCCGCCTGTATAATCTTGACGCTGTACTGTCTGTCGGTTACCGTGTCAACTCAAAGCGCGGCACGCAGTTTCGTATCTGGGCAAACAACGTTTTAAAAGAATATCTGATGAAAGGCTACGCCCTCAATGAAAAACGTTTGAGTGAGCGGGAAACAGAATTGCAGACTCTGAAAACAGGGATTCAGCTATTGGAGCGCAGCATACTTAATCAGGCTCAAATGCTGGATCAGGCAAAGACTCTTGTCAATATCATCGCTGATTTTTCCAATGGATTGGGCATCCTGGACGATTATGACAATGAAAGGTTGGACACTGTTGGCCGTACTGAAAAAGATGCGGCTCATATTTCCTATGAGGAGTGCAAAGGAATAATCGGACAGATAAAGGATGAATTCAACTCAACGCTGTTCGGCCAGGAAAGGGACAGCGGTCTTCAAAGCTCTATCCGGCAGATATATCAAAGTTTTGCAGGCAAAGCCCTCTATCCGTCCATTGAAGAAAAAGCGGCGGTTCTTCTTTATCTGATTGTAAAAAACCATTCTTTTGTTGATGGCAACAAAAGAATCGCTGCGGCAATATTTCTCTATTTTCTTAACAAGAATGGTATGTTGTACCGTCAGGACAAAACGACTTTGATCGATGGAAACACCCTGGCATCGATTACACTGATGATTGCTGAAAGCAATTCCAGCGAGATGGAGACAGTTAAAAGAATAGTTATGAGCATTCTAAACAGGAGCAAAATATCATGAGCAACGAATCCGGCAACGCATCGGGCATCATCAGTAAGGTCTGGAGCTTCTGCAATACCCTGCGCGACGATGGCGTCGGCTATGGAGATTATTTAGAGCAGCTCACCTATCTGCTCTTTTTAAAAATGGCAGACGAATTCAGCAAACCGCCTTATAATCGAAGATTGCCCATTCCAAAGGAATATTGGTGGGAAAGCCTTACCGCAAAACGCGGCGCGGAACTGGAATCGCATTACACGACACTGCTCCGCGAGTTGTCTCATTCCAAAGGTATTTTGGGTCAGATATTTGTTAAAAGCCAGAACAAGATTCAGGACCCTGCCAAGCTCTTCAAGCTGATTGATATGATAGACAAAGAGCAGTGGACCGTTATGGGGACAGATGTCAAAGGCAGGATTTATGAAGGCCTGCTGGAGAAAAATGCCGAGGATACCAAAAGCGGCGCAGGGCAGTACTTTACACCTCGCCCCCTGATTAAGGCCATGGTTGCCTGTGTGCAGCCGCAGCCCATGAAAACCATTGCCGACCCTGCCTGCGGGACCGGCGGTTTTTTCCTCGCTTCTTATGACTATATTTCCGATCCAAAAAACTTCACGCTGACCCAAGAACAAAAGGAGTTTCTGAAAAACAGGACATTTTACGGCAACGAGATCGTGGCAGGGGCGCGCAGACTGGCCCTCATGAATATGTTCCTGCACAACATAGGCGATATCGATTCGGAGACATTCATTCTGCCGACCGATTCGCTTGTAGCGGACACGGGTTTGCGGGTAGATTATGTGCTCACCAATCCGCCCTTCGGTAAGAAAAGCAGCATGACCTTTACCAATGAGGAAGGCGAACAGGAGAAAGAAGACCTCACTTACAACCGGCAGGACTTCTGGGCGACTACGAGCAATAAGCAGCTCAATTTTGTCCAGCACATCCGCACAATGCTCAAAACCAGCGGCAGGGCAGCAGTTGTATTGCCAGATAATGTGTTGTTTGAAGGCGGGGCAGGCGAAACGGTCAGGAAAAAATTGCTTGAGACAACCGACCTGCATACCATTTTGCGGCTGCCGACAGGCATATTTTACGCCCAGGGTGTAAAAGCCAATGTGCTGTTTTTTGACAATAAACTGGCCAGCAAGGACCCGTGGACAAGCGAGGTGTGGATATATGATTACCGAACCAACATCCGTCATACCCTTAAAAAATCACCCCTGAAGTTTGAAGACCTTAAGGAATTCATTGAGTGTTACAACCCTGCAAACAGGCATAAACGCATAGAAACATGGCAACCTGAAACCAGCCCTGAAGGGCGCTGGCGCAGGTTCACCTATGAGGAAATAGTAAACAGGGACAAGACCAGTCTTGATATTACGTGGCTCAAAGATAAGAGCCTTGCCGACCTCGATAATCTGCCCGACCCTGATGTATTGGCAAACGATATCATCGAAAATCTCGAAGCAGGTATAGAGAGTTTCAAAAAGGTCATGGCAGCCTTGAACGGGAAATAGAGAAACCAAGGGGATATAGATATAGGGTAAAACAATGGATAACAGGTTCCCAGCTATTCTCCTGCTCTGACAGATTATTATCCTTTGCCCTGTCAGCTAATTTTTTTTAACAAAATCTTGACGACCTCGTAAAAAGTGTTTTAATCCCGAAAAATTACCAACATACTAATAAAATATACAGTAAATTTATAATATCATACTGATATTTTTGAACGATTTAGACTGTTTATGAGGCCATCAACCTTGACACTGCATGGAAGTATAGTATAATATATATTTAGTTTTTATAACAATATTTGAAATATCTATAATTTTCAGATGGAGAAGAAATGAACCCATGAAAACATGTAGTTATAGATTTTTAGATAAATTCTTACAGCAAAAATGCAGCTTTTTATACTCGTTAATCTTGATGGCCTCGTAAAAAGTAATTTTAATGCTGAAAAAACACAATTATATCTCTAAAATAGATATCAAATTTATAATATTAAACTTATTTCTGGA
>JAFGSM010000259.1 GCA_016934595.1 bacterium
AAAGTAATTTTGATGATGAAAAAGCAAGATTATATCGCTAAAATATATACCAAATTTATAATATTAAACTTATTTTTAAGGACATTTCAGACTTTTTACGAGGCCATCAAGGATGACCATCATGGAAAAGGACGCAAGGAAGCCGAAGGATTTTCTTAAAAAGGAAGGCGAAGGGGGATTTACCATAATCCTGCTGCTAACTGTTTTGCTCTTCCTGGGCTTTTCCTACAGATTTTTTACGCCTCTGACAAAATCCTCCATAGATTCCCAAAGGCTGACAGCAACAAGGCTTGGCATGGAAAGGGTTGTTGACGCCATATCCGGCAACAGCGATTCGATGAAAAATGGAAAAAGGATTGATTTTGGATATACGGGCGATTATGGAGGACGTCCTCCAAATCTGGAGCGCCTCATCGATTCAGGCGGAGGCCGTTCATGGTCTTACGATCCAAACGTCATTATGGGATATGGCTGGAACGGGCCTTATATCGCATCAGATTTCCAGGAGACACCGGATTTATATAAATATGACGCATGGGGGAATACCTATGTATATAACAAAAACTCAGGCTCCATAACAAGCCTTGGAAGGGATGGAAAAACAGGAGGAGAAGGCTATGACGGGGACATAACCATATATCTTCCCCCTGAAACGACCATCGAACATAAATCCTGGCAGCTTTTAACTTTACAGGACATAGAGGGGGTGGATGGATTCGTAAGATATACGGACGCAAACCATCCTTCGCCTGAACCCCTTTACAACGCCCAGGTAAAGATATATTTCCCAAACAGCGGGGATTTAAACGAGTATCTGTGTTACAACGGGGCGACTGACACGGATGGCTACTTTTGTTTCATAACAACCAAGGATCTCGGCGGATCCACTCACTATAAAGCGCAACCTGTGCCCTTTGGAGTCAGGGCGCTTCATGTGGAGTATGGCTCAACCACATATAAATTCAATGTCTATATAGAGGATGAGGATGTCACCATACCTGACATAGTGATCGATCTTGGTTAAAAACATACAACGGTTTGATAAATTTTCTATCACAACCTTTATTTCTCAAAGAAAAGGTATCTTTCTAAGGAAAAGGCGTAAATTCTATGGCATTATTCTCACATCATCAGACACAAAAGAAGGTTTATGATGGTCCGAACAGGGAAAACGGTTTTACCCTCGTCGAGATTGTGCTTGTCATAATACTGATATCGATATTGGCCGGCACAGCCATAACATACATGAAGCCTTCCATGGATTCATACAGATTCGAATCAACTGTCAAGGAGATGAAGACCATCAAACGGGCGATCCTTGGAGACCCCGATATTATAATCAATGGAATCAGAAACAGCTTTGGTTATGTCGGGGATATGGGGGGTCTGCCCTCGACTCTTGAGGACCTTGCGGTTCAGGGAGATCAGCCTTCATGGCAGTATGACAATACAAACATGATAGGTTATGGGTGGAACGGGCCCTATATAAAGGCCGATTTTACTGAAGATCCCAGCAGCTACACATATGATGGATGGGGATATGATTATATATATTCAGACACAAACAAGCAACTGAAAAGTTATGGTCAGGATGGGGAGGGATCCGGAAGCGATTATGATGAAGATATCACCGTCGATTTGGATCCATATATGGCGAGCCAGGTATGCGGGAATATAAATAACGGCAGCGGCCTTGCCTTTGACTTCGATAATGTGACCATATACTACCCCGACGGAAGCGGCAGCCTGACCTCACAAACCGTCGCAGGAAGCGGATATTACTCATTCAACAACGTCCCTTTCGGAATAAGAAGCCTGGTCATAACCCAGGGCTATGGCACCTGGGTCTATATCGTTTGCGTGGATAAAGAAAAGGTGTGGATACCGGCTATCACGATAAATGAATAAGCAAAGCCTGCCGCGGATAAATGCCTCCACAGTTAAAAAATGTCTCAGGATTAAAGGGGATAATACCAAAGCCTGCCCAAAATGAATCCTCCTGTTTTATGACCAACACAAATTCAAGGCTCAACAGATGACCCCTCCTTCGATCTATCCAATGCTTTTTACCGATAAGATATTGTTATAACGGGACAGGAATGTATTTGCACTGAAACATTGATAGTACTGCCATTTCAAAGGCGCCATCTGCAAACAAAACGAATTGTTAAAAAGGATTTGCCAAAGGTTTAGCGTGAGAAAAGGGATATGAAATTCGGGCTGTTTTCCAAATTATACACAGGCCTTGACATAGGAAGCCATGCGGTAAAGGTTGTCCTTATTGAGAAACGCAAGAAGGTCAATCACCTCATCGGCTGGGGTATTTCCGATTATGACAAGGAAACCCCAACCGATGACGAGATAGCTATGAGCATACAAAAGGTATATCAGGACAGCGATATCCCTCTTAACCGGTGTGTGTGGCTTGGAATATCCGGCTATTCAACCAAGGTGCGTATAGTGAAATTTCCCAAGATGTCGCATGATGAGCTTAAAAGCACCATTGAATGGCATCTGGCCGAATACTTCCCGTATCCGAAGGATGAAATCTACTACGACTGGACGATACTTAATACATCTCAAGAAGCCCAGGGCTCACAAAAAGAAACGCTTGTGGCGGTGGTGGGAAGCAAAAGAGATCTGGTCGACCGGTTGATTGATATCTCCAACAAGGCCAGGATATATCCGGCGGGGATAAATATGATACCCATGGCCCTTTATAACACAGTAAAATCGATCATAGGCAGGGAGGCTGTCGCACTTGTGGACATAGGGGCAAAGATTACCACCGTGATCATTGTTGCCCGTCAGATCGTGTGTTTCAGCAGGCAGACAGAAATAGGAGGGGATAGTTTGACATCCGCCCTGGTCAACGAATTAAGGGTGGAAAGGAATGATGCGGAGAATTTAAAAAAGGAGGAATCCAAGCTGATCAATGTGGACACGGACAACCTGCGTGTGTTCAAGGCATGTCAATCCATATTTACGGAGATATTGACAGAGATAAGAAAATCCATCGCCTTTTTCGAATCGGAATCCTCGTATGGCAGGGTGGTAAAGATACTTCTGTGCGGCGGCTCAAGTCTGATAACAAACATAGATAAATTGGTAAGCAAGTCATTGAAAATCCCTGCGGAGATATTCGATCCCTTGAAAGGAATTGAGGTCTCTTGTACCAAAGATGGCGAGGAATTAGAAAAGATTGCGCCGCAACTTGCGACTGGCATTGGACTGGTGGAAGAGATATGGAAGGAGGGCAGGCAATGATAAACCTCATGCCCAGAAAGGGCGGAGGCGGGGCATCCATCGTTTACCTCTATATCTCTTTTGCTTTGTTAATAGGCACTGCGGGGATGGGTGTCTTTTGTTATATACAGAATGGCAAAGTGGTAAGGATGGAAAAATTACACAACAGGGCAAAATCCAAACTGGACAATGCGTTAAGCACTATAGAACGTCTTCAGAGCGGCACAATATCCTTCGAAAGGGAGCAGGAGCTGAACAGCGAAATCCTATCGCTGGAGGACCAGATATCTAAACTCAAGGAATTGCTCCAGGCTGAAGGAAAACTGCCCACAGACCTGGCGGATATTAAACTGACCGGGATACTGCAGGGAGGGGACTGCCCCCTGGCTATAATAAATGGAAGGATCGTTGGAATGGGCGAGCAAATCTTTGGAAGTGATATGCAGCTTCTTGCCATAGGGGATGAGGCCGTCATCATCGGCAAAAAAGGGGAAAGGAAGATATTGAGGCTTGAGAAGGACCAGCTCGGCAGGGATGTGGAGGGTCAGATTAATCTTGAAAACAGCGCCAGTGAAGAATCCATCAAAAATGAGATCATCCGTTATTCATACCTAATAGGGCTGGATCCTGTGATTTCTTTATCCGTTGCAGAGGTGGAGAGCGGATTCGACTCAGGCGCTGTTTCGCCAAAAGGGGCATGCGGCGTTTTTCAGATCATGCCTTCTTTGGCAAGTGACTTCGGTTACACTTCAGGCGATATGTTCGACCCGTCCATATGCATCCCTCTGGGAATAAAGGTATTAAAAGACTATATCGACTATTTCGGAGAACTGGATCTTGCGCTTGCCGCCTATAACGCAGGATTCAACAGGGTAATCAGAAATGGCTTAAAGGTGCCGGATATAAAAGAAACAAGGGAATATATCGCAAAAGTCAAAAAGGCGATGGAAGAAACCTATGGATAATAAAAATCTTCGAATCTTCTTATATATACTGACCATTTTGAGCTTAACAATCCCTTTGGCTGTGGCAAATGCCGGTTTACCGGCAAGTTATGAAATCAGGCACGGCCTGAATATCACAAAAGAGGAGTCTGCCCCTCCTTTTACTGAAGGGATGGATATGCAAGGGGGAGGAAATGCCTTGTTGATGGACGGCAAGATACAAATGGTTGCAAAGGCATGGACATCTGAGGAATGGAGAAAGAAATTACAGACAAAAGGGCCGCCCAAAATAACAGGCGGAAACTATCAATCAGACACAAACCATCCATCAGGAGGGCAGACAGGAACCACTGACGAAGCCAAGAAAGATAGCGCTGATAGGGCTGGAGATGCGCTTACAAACAGCGCCAATAATCTCCCTAAAGCCCCTGATATAGTGCAAGAGGAAGAACCTAACAAGATAAAAGGGGTGAAGATTCTGACACCCCTGCCAGGGCACCGTTTTGAAAAAAATGATATCACAATAGCAGGAAGAGGGTCGCCTCAATCAACCATCACCTTAAAAGAACCGGAAAGCGGAAAGATTTTGAAAACCGGCGTTGACGGAAGGGGAAATTTCTTGTTTGAAAAGGTAAGGCTGGTGGAGGGGGAGAATATCCTTATGGTAAATCAACTGAAACCCGATGGTGAGATCGCCTTTGCCAAAACGCCTGTATCACTGATAAGCCCTGACGCCCTCATAACCATAGAAAAACCACAGGAGGCTGAAGTATTGACAGTCAGAAGCATAGATGTGTCAGGAAAAGCGCAGGGGGCTATCCAGATCACCTTAAGACAGCCCCTTGACGGGAAAAACCTTGAGTCCGATATGGACGAAGAAGGAAACTTTACATTCCATAATGTAAACCTTAAAGAAGGGGATAACGACCTTGTGATCAAATATGCAGGAAAAAGGGGAGATGTCTGGGAAATTGTGAGGAATATCACGGTTGATACGAAGGTGTCCCTTGACATCATATATCCTGAACATAACTCAGAGCTGGCCACCCCTTCTATCCTGCTTATAGGAAAAACCGACCCAAAAAGTCAGGTGACTCTAACGCTGTCAACCGAAGAAGAGGAAACAGTTGTCACTGCTGAAGAAACCGGAAGGTTTTGCTTTGAAAACATCCGGCTCTTTCCAGGAGACAACCTCCTGAGATTGAAATCCATTGACACTGCCGGCAATCAAACGGAAAAAGAACATCTGATCAAATTGACCGAAAAGAGCATAGGCAAGGGTCTTATATCCCTTGATCTAAAGGAGGCGGATCTTCAGCCTATAATAAGGGCGATAGGAAAACAATGCGGCCTCAATGTTGTTATGGACTCGAGGGTTAGCGGCAAGGTTACCATCAACCTTAAAAATGTGACCCCTAGGGAGGCATTGGCATCCATACTGAAACTGCATGGATATGAATACTTTATAGAAGACAAGGTATTGAGGGTGATCAGGTCCCGCGAAAACGACCTTTTAAGCAGGTTGTTCGTCCTGAAAAACATACAAATCGACGGCGTGGGGGAAGACGAGGAGCAGCTTAGAAAACAGCTTCATTCATTGATCTCTGAACACGGACGCGTAGAGATAAACTACCGCACGAATTCGATCCTTATTACAGATTATTCCATTAATATGCAGGCAGTGGATAATTTTATAAACCAGATGGAATATTTGTACGGGAACACCAATAAAAGGTTGATGACCAGGGTATTTCATCTAAAACATATACCTTTGAAGGACCGTTTTTCCAACATGAATGCCGGAAATTTCCTGATTCAGCTCCAGTCATTCATATCGAATGAAGGGACATTTCTTATAAATAACGAATCAAACACTTTGATAATCATGGATAGCGTAAAAAATCTGGAAAAAATTGAAAACCTGATCCAATCCATGGAAAGGAGCTTCGAGATAGAGGATGAAGGGATAGAGACAAGGATTTTTAAGCTCAAATATATAAATCTGATGGAGGAATCGGAATCAGAGGTGAGCCGGGGAAATGCTTTAATCGGCGGCACATCTTCAAACCCAACAAGTCAATCCTCCGGTTCATCGGTTTCAAACACAGGGGTGACCGCCACGTCCGGTTCCGGCGCAGGGGCCGCAACCTCAGTCGGCGGCGCAGGGGCTGCATCCTCAGAAGGCGGCGTTGCCCCTTAGGCTTAATAACACGTACGATAGAATTAAAGATTTTTATAGGTTTTTGTAAAAGATATGGCACGGAAAATAAAAAAGGGTACATATATCATTATCCATCTGGCCTTGACAGTCTTGTTGCTTATGTTTTTCCCTAAACAGGTCAGTTCAAGAGAAGGGGAAGGGAGTCTCTTCATCGGGCATATAAAACAGATTCTCTCCAAACAAGGGGAATTGCTCATAGATAAGAGGAACAATTTCATTATGGTCACTGATACAAGGAAAAACCTGGACAAGATCGAAAAATTCATAGAAGAGACGGACAGGCCTCTGCAACAGGTTATGATAAACGCAAAGATAATCGAGGTTATCCTGGACAAGGGCTATGAGATGGGTGTGCAGTGGAAATGGCCAATGGAGGGGTCAAGCTCCTCTCATACATCATCAGGGAGCATGGGAGGAAGTCTTCCAGAATTTTCAGGAACAGGCATTGAATGGAAAAGCTGGAAGGTATTCGGAAGCATGGATGTGGATATATGGCTCAATGCCATCTCCACAAACCATAAGACAAACCTGCTCTCAAGCCCCCAGATATCCACCCTTAACAACAAGGCAGCGCAGATAAAGGTCACCACCGAATACCCTATCAAGATTACAGAGACTGTCAAGGAGGGCATCGGAGAAAACACATTCTGGACATCCAAGGTATCCTATGAAACCGTATCCTATGGAATCGTGTTCTGGGTGAGGCCACAGATAATGGACGAAGGCCATATAAAGATGGAAATATACCCTGAGGTGAGCGATCTCAAAAGGGTCGTAGACGGATATCCTGAAAGGTCTATACAGCAGACGGAGACAACGGTGCTGATAAAGGACGGCGACACGCTTGTTTTGAGCGGATTGGTAAAAAATATGAAAGAAAAAGAGGTGAACGGGGTGCCCTATCTCAAGGACATCCCCCTTTTAGGGCGTTTATTCAGCCGTACAAATGATAAGGACCTGAAGTCGGAGCTGATGATCCTCATAACACCTCAGATCATCCCAATAAATGAAGCGAATCAAATGCGCATCCCATCTTCAAACTGCGGGATCAAAAATATACGGAATGATAGGCCGGATATAGAGGCTGATAAAGATTATTTTGGTATGGGGAGGCAAGATACGACATTTTCCGAAGAAAAGCCTATTGATAAACCATCCATTTTGTCCAAGGTCAGAAATACGCTGGTAAAGAAGGCTGATAAAACCCAAGATCCGGCCTCCTGTAACGAAGATACGGGACAAACGACCATGACAATTTGTGGCGACATGAAGAATAAAAATAAACAACAAGGTTTATTTCCAGAACAAGATTACGAATATACGATACAGGTCTGCTCCTGCCGGTCAATGGAGATGTGTCAAAAAAAGGTCTCGGAACTAAAGAAAAAGGGATATCCGGCATATCAGTCCGCCATAGATTTAGATGAAAAAGGGATTTTTTACCGTGTGCGGATAGGACGATTCAAGGACAAATCCGATGCGGAGGACATATTAAAAAGGATATCTAAAACCGAAAACGGGGAAGCTTTTATCACAACATACCGATAAATATATCAAGGCAATGATCTATCAGCATAAGGGATAATCAAAACCAATCAAAGATAAAGATTTTTATTTTTATATAAGGCATTAAGAAAAATTCAAAGCGGGCAAGGAGGAACAATGATGGAAAAGGATGAAAGGTCATCTCAGGCGGTCATGGACAAGATGAATGACTCCGATTGTTACGGCTCAACTGAAGAATTCACGCTGAATCTGAACGAACAATTTGAAACGCAACATAAGAGCCTTGAAGGTTTCGTGCTTCAGCCAAAACTGACCAATTTCTTCTCGCAGGAGATGATAAAGAAGTATAGCGCCGTCCCTTTCATGAAACAGGATGATGTCCTGCATCTCGCCATGAGCGATCCCAATAATATCCTCCGGATAGACGAGATAGAAAGGACGATAGGCCTCAGGATCAGGCCTTATAAATGCGAACCCGAGGAGATAGAAAGGGTAATCAAGGAGTTTATCGAAAAAGAGGACACTGTAACCGAATATCTGGAAAAGGCGCTCAAGGGCATTGAAAATGAAAGGCTGGAGCTGCTTAGCCGGGACGATGAGGTTGCAATGACAACCGACGCGGATGACACAGGCGAGCACCCTGAGGCCGCCGACCTTGTAGACAAGATGATACTCCAGGCAGTCAAATCAAGGACAAGCGATATCCATTTTGAGCCCCACAGGGACGGATTGCTTGTAAGGCTCAGGATCGACGGCGTGCTCCACAAAGCGATGGACATCTCAAATACCTTAAAGCAGTCCATGATCTCAAGGATCAAGGTTATGTCGGGGATGGATATAGCCGAAAGGAGAATACCCCAGGATGGCAGGGTGCGGGCAAGGATCGGATCAAAGGATGTCGATATCCGCGTATCGACCCTGCCGATCTTCCACGGCGAGAAGGTGGTCATGAGGATACTCAATAAAAGCGCCATCCAAATGGAACTCTCGGATCTCGGATTTGAGCACGATTCATTGCAACAGATACATGAACTTATCCATAAACCAAACGGCATTTTTCTGGTCACAGGTCCGACAGGTAGCGGAAAGAGCACAACCCTCTATGCATGCCTCAATATCCTCAATTCGATAAGCAAGAATATAACCACAACGGAAGACCCTGTAGAGTATGAGGTGGAGGGGCTCAATCAGACCCAGGTGAATCCCAAGGCAGGTCTGACCTTCGCTGCGGCGATGAGATCCATATTAAGACAGGATCCTGACATCATCATGGTTGGAGAGATGAGGGATGCCGAGACTATACAGATGGCAGGCCAGGCGGCCCTTACAGGCCATCTTGTTGTTTCCACGCTTCATACCAACGATGCCCCTGGCGCAGTAACCAGGCTTGTGGATATGGAGATGGAGCCCTTCCTCATCTGTTCCACGGTTATCGGAGTCCTTGCACAGAGGCTGGTCAGGGCGATCTGCCCTGCATGTAAAGAGCCTTATCCTGTCTCCGAAGAGATGCTGGCAGGGCTTCCTTTGAATCCATCAATAGAAAACAACTTTATGCACGGGAGGGGATGCCAGAGGTGTCTGGGCACAGGTTATACAGGCCGAAGCGTCATATCCGAGATCTTTACATTGAACGATGAGATCAGGGAACTGATCCTGAAAAACGCCCCGCTTTCACAGATAAAAAGCGCGGCGAAAAGGGCAGGCATGCGAAGTCTGAGGGAAGACGGGGTAATCAAGGCGCAAAAAGGGGTAACCACCATTGAAGAGGTAATGGCCATCACAACTGAGAATGTGGAGGAATGATAATCATGCAGGAGAAGATGATGGAGATATTTGTAAATACGGTTGTGGAAGGCGCATCAGACCTCATGCTGGTGTCAGGCTCTCCCCCTATAATAAGAAAAAGCGGGAGGCTCATCCCTATGAAAAACCATTTCCCCTTATCCTCCGATGAATGCAAGAACCTTCTTTACAGTTTTTTATCGGATGAACAGAAGACGATATTTGAAAAGGAGTGGGAGCTTGACCTTTCCGTTTCACTGGAGGAAATATCAAGATTCAGGGTCAACCTCCACTACGAGAAGGGCAACGTTGGAGCGGCCATAAGGCCCATATCCAATGAGATAAGATCTGTGGCCGATCTGAGGCTTCCCCGTGTAGTCAACGATATCGCAAACAAGGAAAGCGGTCTGGTGCTGATAACAGGGATAACAGGAAGCGGCAAATCCAGCACCATGGCAGCCATCATCGACCTGATAAATCAAAAACTCAGGAAACACATAATCACCATAGAAGACCCCATAGAGTTTCTTCATGAAAACAAGCAGAGCATAGTGGAGCAGAGGGAACTGGGATCAGATACAAAATCCTTTGCAAATGCCCTGAAACATGTGCTTCGTCAGGATCCTGACGTTATACTGATCGGCGAGATCAGGGACCTGGAGACCACTGAAATAACCATAAAGGCAGCGGAAAGCGGCCATCTGGTATTTTCCACCCTCCATACAGGGGACGCGCCCCGCACGGTTGACCGCATAATCGACATGTTCCCTTCCGACATGCAAAACCAGATAAGAAAACAGATGTCCCTGGTGCTTGAGGCCGTCATTTCACAAAAACTTCTTCCGAGAAAGGATGGCGAAGGGAGGGCGCTTGCCACAGAGGTCATGCTGGGCACGCCTGCGGTAGGAAACATAATCCGTGAAGGCAAGACACAGGAGCTTTACATGGCTATTGAGACAGGCGTCGATCTTGGAATGCACAACATGGACTCCTCCCTGATAGAGCTTTACAGGGACGGTCTCATTACACATGAAACCGCTGTGGCTCATGCCCATGACGTAAATGCGCTGAAGAGGACACTTTTGAGTTCCATAACAAACCCAGGGGAGGTTATATTCTAATGCGAAATTTTCCGCACCCGGCAGGGAATTTTCCGTATCCATAAAAAAAAACAAAAGGCCAGGAAAGGAAACGGATAAAAAGAAAGGTTGAGAGAGAATCCATATCTGTATCAGTAACATATTGATATTAAAAGGAAAAATAAAATGAAATCCAGGGATCAGCACCCGATTTACAAAATCATACAAGACTGGCATGTCAATTGCATAATTTAATTGCCATGTCATGAAATAACTTAATTATCAATAAGTTATACAAGACATACATGAAATGGGTTGATTTTAAAAAAGAAAAAAGGAGGGAACAAAGATGTTAAGGAAAGAATCGGGTTTTACCTTGATTGAGGTTTTGCTGGTGATAATTATCATAGGAATTCTCGCAGGTCTTGCCGTTCCTGCGATAAGGGGGATCAGCGACCAGGCGAAATTAAGCGAGGTCGATGGAGACCATAAGACACTAAAGACCGCACTGGAATCATATATGATGAGATATGGCGTATATCCTGCATCCGCAGTCTATGCCGCACAACCCGGCAATGCATCCAGCGTGGCATGGCAGGCCAATCTGACCAATGCTTCACCGCGCGTTCTTGAAAAGGTCGTGGATGACCCCTTTGCCCTGAACAAGGGGGAATCGTATTACTTCTTTCAGGACAATGACAACCAGAACTGGCTGATGGTATCCGTAGGGCCTGACCAAGAGATAGGAACCGATTACAGCCTCGATCCCGACCTTGACAATACTGCCTCCCAGAGTGAAAAGGACAATAAAATAGAGATATGGGGCGATGACATACTTATATCGAACCTCAGCCTAGTTAACGATGTGGATGAAGAGTAATGAAGAGATTGAAAACATATGCCGAAATACTTAAGGAGGTGAAAGAAATGGGGATCCGTGATCGTCCTTCTATTAGATAGAGGGATTTAGAATAGATAACCTAATCCCCCTTGGGGGAAAATAACCACATTCAAAAAGGAGAAAGAAAATGTTCAGGCAAGAAAAAGGATTTACCCTTATAGAGATCTTGATCGTTATCGTTGTCATAGGCATCCTTGCCGGTATAGCCATCCCTTCGGTAAGAGGCATGAGGGATCAGGCGAAGATGACCCAGGTGGACGGGGATTTCAGGACGCTTAAAACCGCAATAGAATCATATTTTGCAAGATATGATTGCTATCCTGGAGCATCAGGCACAGAATATGGACCTGATCAGTCAACCACTCAGCTATGGGAGACCAACCTGCTCAATGCATCCCCAAGGCTTCTTGAAAAAGAGCTCGAGGATCCCTTTGCAGGCACAAAGGGCGGCAGCTACGGCTTTATCCAGACAGGCAACAGAAACTGGGTGCTATGGAGCGTCGGCCCGAACCAAACGGAAAACGATAGCGATGGAGATATCGCTTGGACCGTTGGCGTGACAAACTCCTACGGGTATGAATCCATATCCCGCAATGACAACGAGCAACTTACCATCACGGAAGCAAACTGCGATGACATCGTCATCTCTAACGTTCCTATAGTAAGGGAATAACAAAGGGTGACTGATTAATACCCTTGAAATTGGGTCTGGCCAAACGGGGATTGATGGAACAGCCACAATCCCCGTTTGGCTATTAAACCCTCAACAAACCTACATTGAAGTTTTTTTTATAATAAAATGTTAGACCTTTCCATAATCATAGTAAATTACAATTCGGGCATATTGCTCGCTGATTGCCTTGAATCCATATATAAGACATCGTCGGATATTCCATTTGAGATATCTGTCGTTGACAATGCAAGCGCCCCGGGCGATCTTGACGATTTATCAAACAGGTTTCCTTCGATAAAAATAATAAAAAATTTAAAAAATCTCGGATTTGCAAAGGCAAATAACCAGGCAATAAAAAAATCATCAGGCAGATACATACTCCTACTAAACCCCGACACGGCAGTTATCGGCGACGCTATCAGGCAGATGAAGGATTATCTTGAAAATGACACAAAGGCCGGAGCCGCAGGCCCTAAGATATTGAACTCTGATGGATCGCTTCAGTTTTCCTGCCGTAGATTCCCAACCTTTATGACCGCCATTTTTAATAGATATTCACTGCTTTCCAGGGTTTTTCCGGATAACCGCTTCTCAAGGGATTATCTCATGTCAGGATGGGATCACAATGAAGTCAGGATGGTTGACTGGGTATCAGGCTGCTGCATTATGGTTAAAAGGGCTGTAGTCTCGGATGTGGGTCCCCTTGATGAGGAATTCTTCATGTTTAATGAGGATGTCGACTGGTGCCTGAGGATGAAAAAGGCAGGATACGGGATCGCATACCTGCCCCAGGCAAAGGTCATGCACCATATAGGCGCAAGCTCTGGAAATGCATCAAAAAAACTTATCCCAAGACTCATCATAGAAAGGCACAAAGGTATGATACATTTCCTCAAGAAACACAACTCGCGAAATCCTTTTGTGTATCTGATCGCAAAAACAGCCGTCTATATAAGGATGTATTCCTTATTATTCTTAAACAATATAAGGCAACATATCCAGCCGGTCCATCTTTTTCACAAGGGGCGTCTTTTTTCTGAAGAAAGGCCCATGTCATGATGCAATATGCCGTCCCGCTGATTGCCGCCTTAATATCGTCCATGTTTCTAACGCCTTTTCTTATAAAGATTTCTAAAAGGATAGGGATTATGGACATGCCCGGAGAAAGGAAAATACATGAGAATCCTATGCCCACATCAGGCGGCATAGCGATATTCATCTCCTTCTTTTTTTCATTGTGGGCTTCGTGGTTCCTTGGGGCCTGGCATCTTGAGGGCAAAGAGATTTACCTGTTCGGGCTGACATTTGCCTCAATCTTGATAATACTTCTGGGGATACTTGACGATTTGCATGGGACAACTCCCTGGCAGAAGCTGGCCTTTCAGATCCCTGCGGCTGTTATACTTTACTTCTATGGTTTCAATATCCCATTGATCACCAATCCATTTGGAGATTCGATACTCCTGAATCATCTGAATCTTCCCCTTACTGTCATATGGATGATTACCATTATCAATGCCTTCAACCTGATCGATGGCCTTGATGGCCTGTCAACGGGCATGGCGATCATCTCCTCCATGACCCTCTTCCTCATCTCCTCGGCATGCGGTGAGTTCGTGATTGCCTTGACCTGCATTATTATGGTGGGAGCCTGTCTGGGATTTCTTAGATACAATTTTCCACCTGCAAGGATCTTTCTTGGAGACACAGGAAGCATGTTCCTGGGATTGATCCTGGGGGCGGTTTCACTTCTTGAAAGAAGAAAAGGGATCACCGCCATTACACTCATGCTCCCCATAACCGCTATGTCTATCCCTGTCATAGATACATGCTTGGCCTTTTTCCGAAGGATCATCGGCAGAAAAAACCCCTTCACAGCGGACAATGGGCACATTCACCACCGCCTCCTGAAACTGGGGTTACGCAAAAAGGATGCAGTGCTTCTGCTCTATTATATATCCATATATTTTGCGTTGATGGGATATGTGATGTCATTCCTGCCAAAACAGAAGGTGTTCATGATGGCATTGATATTCGGAATGACACTGTTCATTGGATTCAAAACACTGGGTTTTCTTGAAAAAAGGTCTCAAACAATACCGGATGAAAAATATATCGAAGGTTTTGCCGGAGAAATACCGGTTGAAACACCCATGAATCTTCGATTCACAAAGGGGGACGAAAATACTCAAAGGGGATTTTCTAGTGATAGAAAGGGAGATAGCCGCGGGAGGATTCGTGAAGACCCGGTGCGTATCTAATACCCTAATCAGGGCAGGAATACTTATATCCCTCTTTCTTGCGCCCATCTGTGCGAACTGTATGGATGTATGGTCTGATATCGCATTTATGCCCCTGCTGCTTGTATTGGCCATTGCCTGGATAAAGAAAGAAGAGGGGTTGAAAAGGACGCCCATCGACCGCCCTGTCATTTTTTTCATGATGGCTGCTATAATCTCAACGGTATTAAGCGTACATATACACTCAAGCATCAACGAATTGATAAGGCTCATTTCCTATATACTGCTTTTTTATCTGGTGATAAATCTTTTTGAGAGCGAAGAGAAGACAAGCGCCCTGTTTCTTGTGATCTCGATTTCAGGCCTTTTCATTTCCCTTTACGGTATATACCAGTATCTATTCGGTTTTGATCATCTTGCAAGGTCACTTGAAGTGGCAAAAGATTTAGATCCTGTTATGCTCATAACCTTGCAATCCAGGTTAAATCTGGGGAGGGCATTTTCCACGTTCCCTACCCCGAACCACCTTGCGGGTTATCTTGTGATGATAATACCTGTCAGCCTCGGGCTGCTTTTGAAAAAGGCATATCCCAGGCTCGCCCCCCTGCTGATTTTTACTATTTTAATAAATCTGGCGTGTCTCTTTCTGACCTTCTCAAGAGGCGGCTGGATCGTATTAGCATCTGTCATATTTTTTTATGGCATTTTTAAGACAAAACGCCCATGGATTTTCAATTCCCAAAGAAAAATGAATATGTCTGGAGCGGACTTTCAGATAAAAAGGGAAAAACCAAGGCTAATGCCTGTTCTGATAAAGCTTTCAGCAGGAATTTTCATTACCCTGATCATTTCATGTTCTATCCTCATATTGGGACCTAAAAATCCTGAAGGGCTCGGGCATGTCATGGAGATCTTAGAAAAAAATCCTATGGAGATCGAATCGGTTAAGATCAGGCGCTCACACTGGACAGGCGCATTGAGGATCATAGGAGAAAATCCATTGACAGGCACAGGGATGGGGACATTTGGTGTGGCATATCCAAAATTTTCCCAAAACATGGAAGAGACGAAATTCGCCCACTGCCTTCCCCTCCAGATAGGCTCGGAGATGGGGATACCAGGTCTTCTGGCATTCTTATATCTGATTTTTTCATTGATGAAAGCCGTATTATGTTATTCCGAAAATAGATTTTCATGCTTAGCGCTGCCGAAAAGCGGCATGAGGCTTCATCAAGAAAAAGGGAAAATGTATGGAGGATACACCATTTTCTTATTGATGGGAATATCGGCCTATCTGCTGCATAATCTTATGGATTTTGAATGGTACATCTCCGGAAGCACGCTTGTTTGGTGGGCATTGGCAGGGGCTGCCATAAATCTGAAAACAATATACAAGGATAAGAATCAGAAAGAGGAAGACTATTATTATGAGGAGGGTAAGAATGGGATGGCGATGATTAATGAGGATCAGGATAATGATGAGTGCTCGGATGAATATCATGATCATGAAGCCTGGTTTGTGAAAAAGAGAGGATACGCCAAATCTATTCTTATCGTTTTTCTTCTATCCGTTCTGCTTCTTAAGGCCCTCCATCTATGGTCATCCGATTTCCTTGAGAAAGGGGACCGCCTTGTGAAAACGGGTGATTATGAAAATGCCGTAACATTTTACATCAAGGCAAAACGGCTTGATCCCATGAATGACGTCTGTTACAGCAGGCTTGCAAACACATATGCCCGGATGGCCTTTAATTCGCCCGATAAAAGCAGCGATCTCTCCTTGCCTTTTATTGATATAGCTATCAAAGAGTTTAAGAGGGCCATTTCTTTAAGCCCAAGATATTTCCAATATCATGTCGACCTTGGAGATATATACCATGCAAAGGGTCTTATTTCCGGAGCGATTGATGAATATAGAAAGGCGATAAGCCTCTATCCCGGGGGCAGCGATATATATATGAATATTGCATGGGCCTATTTGGAGCAGGGGGAATATGATCTGGCGAAACTCGAATGTATAAAATCCCTGGAAATAATCCCAAATAACGAGGATGCAAAAAAAATCCTGAATATCATTACCAAAGGTATATAAGTGTATATGGTCGTGATTAATTGAGCCGATAAGGAAGGACAGGACGATATGCCGGGGGCCGATAATAATGAATAATTTAATAAATAGCAGGCAGTTTCATCTCCCTGAATTAAAGACAGGGCTGGTGTTTTCCCTGATCATTCTGACTGTCATAGCCATCTACGGCAATGCGCTTACAACCCCTTTCGTATTCGACGATGCCGGAAATATTGTGGCAAATATGAGACTGAGGGATATGGGAAACTTCCTCAAACCTGATATATTCAGCACCCCAAGGGCAATTGTTGAGCTAACCTTTGCCATTAACTATAGACTCGGAGGGTTGAAAGTACCAGGCTATCACATCGTTAATATCATCATCCATTTAATAAACGGCATCCTTGCGTATCTTCTGGCATTAATGCTTTTCATGAAGACGTTAAAAGATATGGCTTTGCCGAAAATCCGGGCCATGGCCCTTTTTGCCGCGCTTATCTTTGTAGCCCATCCTCTACAGACACAGGCGGTAACCTATATAGTCCAGAGATTTACCTCAATGGCGGCCATGTTTTATCTTTTATCCATACTCTGCTATCTTAAAGGAAGGCTGTTTAGTGTAAGCAACGGCTTATCAGACGTGAAAAAATCAGGGATGACGCCCTTTTTGTTTTATCTTGCCGCATCTATTTCCGGAATTTTTGCCATACTGAGCAAACAGAATGCCGCGTCCCTCCCCTTTATGATAATACTTATCGAATATATATTTATAGACAGGTCATGGAAGGGTTGGAAAAGGAAGATACCCTGCTTTTTGGTCATCCTTCTATTCTGGGCATTATTTATCCTTTATATGACAGGCGCCCTTGGTGGGATTCAGGGAATCCTCATCAAAAACGAAGGAATGGCTGTGGATTTCAGTTCTCTTCCTGACGGCAGGATATTTGGGGAGATCTCGAGGGTTATGCGTGAAAAAGAGGGCCTTGGCAGGTGGAATTACCTTGTCACACAGTTTAATGTCCTTGTTATATATATGAGGCTCTTGATCCTGCCGGCAGGTCAAAGCGCAGACTATATGTACCCTTTCAAAAAAGGCTTCTTTGACGGGCTTACGCCCCTGGTATTTCTGATTTTGATGTCAATATTATTATTAGGTCTCCGGCAGATAAAGAGACACCCTGTCATAAGCCTTTCGATATTTTGGTTCTTTTTGGCCCTGTCGGTGGAATCCAGCTTTATCCCGATAAGCGATGCGCTGGTGGAACACAGGCTTTATCTGCCGATGTTTGGTTTCGCCGTTATCGCTTCCTATCTCCTTTTTTATATCTTCTCAAAAACCAGATGTATGACAGCCATCCTGGCCTCGTTAATTATATTATCCCTTTGCACAGCCACCTTTCTTCGCAACCGTGTCTGGGCGGAAAGGACCTCCTTATGGGCCGATGTGCTGTCCAAAAATCCCGAAAATTACAGGGCATGGAACAACCTGGGGAATGAACTGGCAAACCAGGGCGAGCATGAAAAGGCCATAGAGATGTTCAAAAATGCAGCAGGCCTCCGTTCCGATTTCCCGGTCACATGGAGCAACTGGGGCAATGCTTTGGTAAAAATGGGATTTATTGATGAAGCCCTCGAAAAACACAAAAAGGCATTGGAGTGCGATCCTTATTATATCGACGGCCTTTATAATTATGGGGTGGCCCTCATAATCAAAGGAAAGCCGGAAGATGCCGTCAGGATATTGAAAAAGACAGTGGCGGCAAAACCCGGCCATGCCGATGCATGGTATAATCTTGGGATTGCCGCGGAAATGACCGGAAGACATAATGATGCGGTAGAGATGTTCAAAAAGGCCGGCGCCATCAATGGTTCTCTGGCAGAGGTCTGGTACAACTGGGGAGGCATACTCGAAAGACAGGGGAAACTTGAGGAGGCGATCGCAAAATACGCTAAGGCAGTTAATATAAGGCCTGACTATGCAGAGGCATGGAACAACTGGGGCGCTTCCTTGTCAAAGCTCGGCAGGTTCGATGAGGCCATCGAAAAATACAAAATGGCCGCAAACGTCAAACCTGAACATGCAAGCGCATGGTACAATTGGGGAGTCGCTCTGGGAAACATGGGAAGGCTGCACGAAGCTGTTCAAAAATTTGCCATCTCTGTCAGCCTGAGACCGGAACATGCAGAGGCATGGTATAACTGGGGGGCTGTGTTAGAGATGATGGGGAGGCCGGAAGAAGCCGTAAATAAATACGAAAAGGCAGCAAACATAAGGCCCGATTATATTAACGCATTAAATAACCGGGCTGATATACTTTATAAAATGGGAAAAAAGGCAGAGGCGGCTGAAATATATAATAGGGTTGCGATCCTGCAACAGAGGTAAAGCGAAATGCCATGATGATTTATTATTATTTACATCCCTATTTTTCTGAGTCTGATGCGAGGAGGAATAAGGCCTAACAGATTAAATACAATCGCCATTGAATTACACAGAAAATATATAAGAGATGCCATCATCCTTTTATCCATTGCATAAAAAAGCAGATAAAGACCGTTTAACCGGTTTATTATTATGTCTTGAAGGAAATTGCTCATTGTAAAAACCACCCAGTCTATATTGCCGTCCTTTTGTTAAAATACCTAAAAGCCATTTTCTCATCCGTGTCATTATCCTTTATCTAAAACTTTCTTTTATCTATATCTTATGCAACCTTCATGCCTGATTTCAGACCTGATTTCAAGATTTTTATCTTCCTTTTAGAATCCTCGATTTTGCAATGCAGGCAAGGCAATCCGTAATAAAGCCCTTTATTAAAAAAGGATAATCGAAGATGGTAAGGAATATTCCGCAACTGGTAAGCAATTTTACAGTCTTTTTAAAAATCCGGGTCAAAGCGCGACTATGAGAACTTTTTTCAAAAATATTACACAACTTGCCGAACAATGGATTCAATAAATAAGACGCTTCATTATAATCCATTGTAATCCTTGAAAAAACAAAAATAAATTTAAAACGGCATAATATTTGCCTCAAAAGAATAACGGTATAGATATCTTGAAGGAGGATGAAAATCATAAATGATTTTCAGATGAAAATGCCCGTTTAGGATTTTCAGATGAGATGAAAGCATAGGTACAGGATATGAAGATATTGCAAGTTATCGATGTGACTGATGATACATTCACTTTTCTTTCAAATACCCATATGGACAAGGGCTCCGAAATAAAACTTGAGATTCGGCTCCCTGAAAAGATGCCGATAAAATCCCTGACTATAAAAGGCGATTTAATCCAGTGCAGCCTTTTTTGCCAAAATGGATCGAGCATTTATCTGATAGAAATAAAGACATGTTTATTATCAGAGGTCAACAGGAAAATTCTCGCCGCATATAAGGATTACCTTGAACGGGATAAAGAGATAAAGAAGTTGAGGCATGATTATAATATATTCAATGAGGCAGTTATAGAGCTTAAAGAAAATTTTCGCCATCTTGCCTCCGCAGTATTGTTGTTCTTTAATATGGCCAAAGGGGTGTTGGAATCAGCGGGAAAATTGCCCCCTGACAAGACCTCCATTGATCAATCAAGGCCAAACCATCTTACTCCGGAGTGACGGGTTTGATGATTTTTTACGGGTGCATCGTATATTTGTATCGAAAATAAACCTCGTTGTTTATTTTCATGATTCGTAGCGCCGCTAAAAAGCGGCATGGGCGTTTACCATGAAAATACGTTTCCATTCACGGGGGTGGCCAATGCATATTTGGTCATGAGCGTTTATTTTAATCCTCCAGGTCATTACAAAAGGGCATGATCGTTTGCTTTGACAAAAAGCCGAATTTTGTCTATCATTTTTATAAAATATTCCCCTCTGCAGAAAGGAGATACATAAAATGGATATACTGGATCTTAATGAATATTTTAATGATGCCAAAGGACACGGCGTCCTTGCCACTGCAAATTCAAAAGGGATAGTGGACGCTGCCATATATGCAAAACCGCATATAATCGATGATGATACAATCGCCTTTATAATGCCCAAACGGCTCACTCATCATAATT
This sequence comes from bacterium, assembly GCA_016934595.1. GTDB lineage: Bacteria > SZUA-182 > SZUA-182 > DTGQ01 > JAFGSM01 > JAFGSM01. Next base: position 20,726 of record JAFGSM010000259.1, read on the forward strand.
TGCAATCCAATCCTCATGCGGCGTACCTTTTCTTGGAGGAAGGCGAAAAAGCAAAGGGCATAAGGCTTTTTCTGACAAAAATCAGGGAAGAAAAGGACTCAGAATTGCTCTATTCACTTCGCAGAAAAAAATATGGAGACGATGAAACGCCGCGCTATCTTGTATTCTTTAATGTCGACAGGATACTTCCTCTAATAGGCGCCGGAGAAGACAAAGAAAAAGATGGGGGAAAAGCCTCTATCGATTAACCGCCGGCTATCATGTTGCTATTAAAATCCCTTTTTATATACTGATCCATATCAAATTTCCTCCTGAGGCCTTTATCATTCATGTACCTGATGTTTCCAAATATCTTCCGCTCGCCCCATGGCCTGTCGTGTTTTCCAAAACCCCAGGCCACTCCTGCATACCCACTTGTGTCCCTGCCGTCCAGTTCATATTTATTATTGAGATAAATGGCAAGATTAAAGGCATCTTCAGGGCTGATGCTCCATTCCAGAATCTTTTTCACCCAGTACATCCTCATATAGCCGTGCATCTTTCCTGTGATCACCATCTCCTTTTGAGCTGCGTTCCAATAAGGGTCATGGGTTTGGGCGTTTTCCATTTCTTCAGGGCTATACAAATATTCTCTGGCATCGCCTTGATGCTTCAGCAAAGTCTTTTTTGCCCATACAGGAAGCCCATTAAAAGAGTCGTATTGATCATTATAAAATACAAAATTGATACCCAACTCCCTCCTGATTATAAGCTCTTCGAGGTAGGCATCCATTCCAGGGCTGTCCGTTTGCAAAACCTTCAAAGCTATATAGAGCGGGGATATCTGCCCGAAATGAAGGTAGGGGCTCATATTGGATAGATAATCAAATGCAGGATCATTTCTAAGCTCATGGAAGCGGTGGAGTTTGTCTTTTAAAAATCCTTGAAGGTGTTTTTTGGCTTCTGCGCTTCCTCCATGAAATGTCTTTACCCTGCCTGCACTCCGATCGATATTCAGCATCGGGATTAATTTTTCAATATCCTGGACATCAATCGTATCAAAACGAAGATTCATAGAGTCAAGTCTTGGATTTTTTTGATCAAGAGGCACGAGATAATCAGGCAGACATCTTTTTATTTTTTGCCTTATTGTAGAGGCTGCATATTCTTCCTTTTGGGACGCCGCCTCCACGGGCACAATCGCATCGGTTTCAACCTGAATAAATGGACAATCCATGTGTTCTGCGGCATATCTTCGCCACTCCTTTTGGATTTTGAGATATCCCCTGTCTGCAACCACCAAAGAGGCATCTAATGATAACTCGATCACCCCCTTTTCCGGCGATCTATGCCAGACTATCATGGTTATGCCTCTGTTTTTAAGCCCGGTCTCAACCTCCCTGATACCTTCCAGCATAAACCAGTAATGCCTCTCATTGGCATCAGGGAATTCGCTCGTAATACCAAAAAAAACCAAAAGGGGATTCCTGATTTCATCAGCCTTTTGTATGGCAAACTCTAGCGCATGATTATATTCTATCCGTTGAGATGCCTGCATCCAATAGAGCACATATCGGCCCTTTTTTACAGGTTTGTTATTCAGCCTCTTAATCCTTTCAGTATGGATCATATCAGTATGGATCATATATTTATTATCTTTCCGAATATTGTCAAAACAGGTCCATGGTGTGACTGAAGGCTTAATACCAAAACTCGCTGAGTGACCATAGAAGATTTTCCAATTTTCAAGGAGTGTGATATAATTTATAATGAATAGATTGATATAACAGATTTCATTATATATTACATCCAAAGGCGAGGGTTGGCAACATTTATATGGTTGCATCTGTAAATCATAGGTTCCGGCTTACGCCAAAATGACGAAAAAGGCGATTTTAACATCCCTTTGTAAATCAAAGATTTACGGGCGTTTAGATTTAAGATGCCCTTCGATTTGATGCGCCCTTTAAACCTTTGGAAGGAGGTGTTGCCTATAGAACTTTTAAATTATGGTAAATGCTTAATATGTTATGAAATCCCGCCCTCCAAGTAGGGCCTATGGCCAATATCCTTAGTATATTGAGCATTTACAAATTATGTCTTTTGTTTTATTT
>JAFGSM010000260.1 GCA_016934595.1 bacterium
TAAAAGAATTCATTATAGATATTCCCGTTGCTTGCGGCGGGGTAGCTTAACAGGAACAGGAATAATTTATCAGCAAACTTACAAGATAGCAAGCATTGAACTTCGATTTTTTATGGATTGAAACATCAAAAGATAGAAAGATAAAAAATCCTCCCCTTCTTTTAGGGAGGATTTTCTGAAGAAAATAATTAAAATTTTTAAAATTAAAAAACAGGCGGTGCCGTAGGCTCGGTTGATGTTTTATAAAGGGAAGAACCAGCTTGTGAATAATAACACCATGATGTGGCTGAAGAGTGACATTCTATTGAAAACCCGCATGTTAAGGAAGTCGAGCTGCAAAAAGGGCTACATGTTATAGCAGTATGGGTGCCAGGGTCACAAAAGGTACAAGTAAGATTGGTGGATCTGCATCCTAATGAGCAAGTTGAGTAGGTAGTTTGGCATCCATATGAACAGGTGGATAGTGTAGGCCCGCATGGAAATGCGCAGGTGCTGAATGTATTGCCGCAACTGATGCCGTAAGTTGTTCCGCAACCTATCCCATAAGTTGTTCCACAGTTCCATCCGCCGCACGTGTACAAAGTGTTGCCTCCGCAACTCCATCCGCTACAAGTGGAAAGGGTTGTTCCGCAACCGTAATAAGAACAGGTTGAAGAAGTGGATGAGCTCGATGTTGTTGTGATCTTTATTTCACCCACATGTCCATCACAAGAAGCAACAACAAGTTTATCGATTGTGTAATTTCCAATATCATTATAATCGAATATAAAATATCCAGCTACATTGATCGGGCCATTGTCATTACCGCTTGTTTTATATTTTACTCGTGTAGCGCCGTCATAAATTGCGGCAGATGAACAGCCGGTTCCTGGACAATAGTCCTCAAGTGTTACTTCGATCTTGGTTATTGGAGTATTAATATCATTAAGGTCTAAAACAAGACGGCCCGGGTTTAACAATATACCTTGATCGAATACCGGACCAAATTGATTAAAGCCATGTTGCCACGAACATTCATTAGATCCACACCCATAGTCGTTCTGAGTCTTTGTAACAGTTAAAACAATACTAGATACAACCCAATTCTGATCACATAGACAATTTGTATCGCATTCTAAATCAGTAGGCACTGAATCTAAATTAATAGTAATTAGACCAGCAGTGGCAATGGTTGAAATAATAAGGCAACATATCAATATGGATACATTAATAGTTTTTTTCATATGTTCCCTCCTTTTCTAATTAGTTATCACTAATGGCGGTAATTAATCCCTTGTCATTACGCATAAATAAAAAAACGAACAGGATAATAATCAAACAGAAGATGAAGCGGAGGGTAATTTACAATACAGGGAAATGATTTTGACGGCCTCGTATTTTTGTCTGCAATTCTAATTATGGCCGATTTTTTTTAAGAAATGGGCTACTTTAGGGGAATTATTTAAGTCTTGAATATACTTTTTGAATAGTTTATCCCAATTAATTTTCATAATGAGAATTGCTGTTTTTTTATTTGAAATGTTGAATCGTTAGACGTATAGTATGACCTACGATCATCTATAACCGACTTAATATATAGCCTTTAATAAAAGGGAATTCTCATACCAGATATATTTTATTCATCAATGAGATAGGAGAATATCCATGAAAAAAGTAAAATTCTGGTTAATAGCCTCTCTTGCAGTTATCTTGATCTTCCGACTAAATGGCCTGAATCCTTCCCATGCCATTAGCAATCAGGACAAGGATGGCGATAAAGGTTGCGAATCAAAAATTGATCTCCCCTGGCAGGAATTTAAGGAATTACTGAAATTATATAAGGACGAAATCGAGCTGACATTGGAAGAGTTGAATAGACTCTTACAGCAGACCGATCCCGAACTCAAACCGGAATACCGCCTTATAGACGGCAAGGTTGTTTTATCCCGCAATGAATTCAAAAATATTGTGGATCATCTGAAGGCTCTGCCCCAAGATGAGACCGCCCCTATAAGGGAATATCTTTTTACAAAGGCCGTTTACACAGGGAAAATGGATCAGGATGACTTTGCATTCTCAGCGGATTTTACCCTTTCCGTATTAAAAGAGGAGGCTTATTTAAAGATCCCTGTCTTGTCCGCATCTTTAGCGTTAAGAAGTATGACCATCAATGAACGGCCGGCTATAGTCATTAACGAACGGGGCTATCATTGCCTGATCATAGATCATCCCGGGGACTATACGGTAAAGGCGCTCTTTTCCATAAAATCCTCCCTTGATAAGGGGCCTCACAGGCTACAGTTTCCGATTCAGGAAATCCCCATAACCTTGATCGATTTGGAGATGCCCGTAGCTGATATAGAGGTCGAGATGACATCCGCCCAATATCTTGAGACGATTCCAAAAGGCGATAAGACCGTTGTTAAGGCGATATTGGCGGACTGCAGGTCTTTTGATTTGCAGTGGAAGAAAAGGGTTGTGACTGAAGAGAAAACGCCTGCAATGATCTATGCGGAATCATATCAGTTGATCTCCGTTGAAGATGACGCCTTAAAGATCAATCAGGATCTTTTTTACAATATATTGCAGTCAGGGGTGGATAGTCTGCAATTAGAGATCTCCGATGGTGTGACGATTTTATCGGTTTTAGGCCCTGGCGTCGGGGACTGGCGGGAGATTGAGAAGGGGAATCAGAGGTTTTTATTCATCCCTTTGGACTATGAACAAAAAGGCAAATTCAAAATAACGGTCTTGGCGGAAAAGCCTTTTGAGGACGGCTCGACCATGATCGAATTCGCCGGATTGAAGGTCTTAGATACGGTCAACGCCCTGGGTGAAAAGGGGTATATCGGCGTTGAGCTGAAAACCGGCGCCGAATTGGTGCTTGTCGAATCTTCCGGTTTAGAAAAGGTTACGGTTAAGAGCTTATCCGGACAGTTGTTTAATAAATCCACCAATCCATTGATCTTAGGGTTTAAATATCTAAAACATCCATATAATCTTGTCCTGGATGTAAAAAAACATGAGAAGGTCGCTTTGCCTCAAGCCACTATTGATTCCGCCGGCGTTGTCAGCTTTTTTACGGAGGATGGTCTGATCATCAACAAAATGGACCTTTCCGTAAAGAACCAATTGAAACAGTCGCTTCAATTGAGGCTTCCCGAGGGCGCCCTGATATGGAGCGCCATTGTCGGCCAGGAGAGCGTTGAAGTAAGGCAGGATAAGGATATCCTTTACATCCCCTTAATCAGCTCAAGGCTGAAAAATGAAAAGCTGGAATCCTTTAAGGTTGAACTTATCTATTATACGGAGTCTCCAAAATTTTCACTTTGGGGTCAAAGGCATATAACGCTTCCTCAGGCCGATCTCACCATCAGTCAGATATTATGGTCCGTTTATCTGCCTGAAAAATTTGTATACTACCGGTTTATCACAAATTTAGAAAAAGAGGAATTGGCGAGCGGTCTGACGCCAATCCTGAACCGGGAAAAAACAAAGGTGGACATGCCCGGAAGGATGTCTTATGAAGGAAGGGTCGCAGGCCCCGGCCCCGAATCAAGGATCATGGATATGGTCCAAGATTACTCAAGGAAGAGAGGTCAAACCGCTTTTAGAAATATCGATGTAAACGGCAAATTCATGTCGGATCAAACCCTTAATGAATTCGATTTTGATAACAGATTACAGCAGATCGAGGATAAAATGATTCAGGGTGACACTCAGGTTTATACGGGGACAGGGGTCCTGCCAATGAATATCCAGATCCCGTCCTCAGGGCAGTTATATCGCTTTGCCAAGAACATCGTGAGGGATGAAAAATTAGAAATCAATATTTGTTGCTGCAAGGATATATTACTCACGGCCGCCGCATGGTTTGTCATCCTGATTCTGATCCTTTTGATTGTTTTTTTCCGGAAACGTTTGGGATCAATGTTTTCCTATCTTGCCGGCCAGGTCAAAAACGGGATTCAGACCGGCGTCCCTCCATTGAAGAGATTTTTTCTGTCCAAATGGTCCCTGGTTGTATTGGGCCTTCTCTTTTTATTTTCTTTAGCATTAGGCGTTTTTGCAAAAACGATCTGTTTTCTGGTTTTATGGACATCGGGCATGGTCCATCTTGACAAAGGGATAAGAAGGTCTAAATCAAAGGCTAAAAAATCCAAAACCAGGAAGGGCGCAAAGACCTTTATTCTTTTTCTGCTTGCTCTTTCAGGTTTCGTATTTTCGATGCGGGCCCCCTTCACCCATGCTCAAAACGCCCCTATTCAACAACAAGGCCCTCAGGTCAGTCTGGACTGGAATGAATTTAAAACGAGCATCGGTCTGGATAAAGACGAAATCATTTTAACCTGGGATGAATTTCAAAAGATAGTCAATCAGACGCCCAAAAGGACAAAGCCTGTTTACACCATCCAAAACGGGAAGGTGCGATTGAACCGCGAACAGTTCGATAAACTTTTGGACCAGATGATCCTCCCCCTTAAAGAATCCCCGATCCCATTGGATTACCGTCTAACCAAGGCTGTTTATAAAGGGAAGATGACCCAAAATTGGACCGCCGTAAAGGCGGATTTTATCCTGGAGGTCTTAAACAAAAAGGATTATAAACTCATACCTTTTCTGTCTTCCCAATTGGGCATGCAGGACGTCCAAATCAATGACAAGCCTGCCTTATTATTAACGGAGGGCGGTTATCATAAACTTGTTATAAAAGAACCGGGTCAGCATCGAATAACCGCCGTATTTTATATGAAGTCATCCCTGAATAAAGCGGATTATCAGATTTCCATCCCTGTGCTTGAGACTTCCATCACCTTGCTCGAGTTGGAGATCCCTATGGAGGATATCACAATAAAGGCCCCTCAGGCTCAACAGACAACCGTCTCTGCAGGAAGGCAATCGACCCTTGTGAAGGCGATCTTTCCTCCGGTAAGAAATCTTGCGGTTCAATGGTACGGCAAAAAGGCCGCTCCTGAGGCCCAAAAGATCCCCGCCAAGATATACGCCCAAAGTTACAGCCTCGTATCCATCGAGGATGACGCCTTAAAGGTGAATATGGACATAGAATTTAATATCCTGCATGCAGGCATCGACGAATTGGCGCTTTTAATACCCGAAGGATTGAATATACTGTCCGTAAAGGGACAGGGGGTCGGCAAGTGGAGAGAGTCAAGGCGGGATGACCGGAGAGTCCTTTATATCAAACTGGATTACGAACATAAAGGCATCTTTTTAGTGACGATTGAATATGAAAAAACCCTGCTTGAGGCAGCGAACCGGTTCTCATTTTCCACCTTAGAGGTCTTGGAGGCGGTCAAAGACACCGGGTATTTAGGTTTGGAGTTAAAGAGCGGAGCGGAGGTCAATCTCATAAAATATGAAGGCCTTGAAAAGATCGCCGTTCAAAAACTGCCTCAACAATTATTTCAAAAATCGTTAAAACCCCTCATCTTCGGTTTCAAATACTTGAAACACCCGTGTCAATTGGAATTGGATATCCGGCGCAATCCAAAGGTCTCGGTGACTATGGCTGTGATCGACTCCGCCAATGCGGTCAGTTTTTTTACAGAGGATGGGAAGATCGTCCATCGCATTATCTATGAAGTGAGAAACCAGTTGAAGCAATTCTTAAAGATCCGGCTCCCCGAAGGGGCGGAATTGTGGAGTGTGTTTGTGGGAGATAAACCCTCGGAGCCTGCAAGAGAAAAAGATCTATTATACATACCCCTCATCCGCTCCCGGGAAGAAGGCCGGGGGCTGAAGCCTTTTAGGATTGAAATCGTATATTATCAAAAGGCGGGGCCTTTTTCTGCATTTGGGAAAAAATCCATTTTACTTCCCAGGGTCACGGAGATCATCGTGAGCAAGATATTGTGGTCGCTCTATCTGCCGAAGGATTATAATTTTCTTTATTTCGGAGGGACATTAGAAAAAGAGCGATTGGTAAGCGGCATAAGACCGATCATGGGATGTTCCTGCTCCACTTTCAAGCGGGCCCATCGCCTGAGTGAGGTTATATCGGAAGGGGAATCAAAGCCTTCCATGGATTCGATCGACGAAGAGATTCCAATATCCACGGAAAGTCGGGAAGGCATATGGTCCCAAAAAGAAGAAAAGGGTGACAAGGCCGAATTTCAAAAATTTAAGGCAAGCAGGAAGGACATGATGAAACAACAGGCCATGGAGAAGAGTTTTACATCAGTGCCCAGGAAAATATCAGAGCCGCAAAAGCCCCAGCCTCAAGAGCCGGGTGTAATCGCCTCCGGGTATGACACGGCGGTCTTTTCCATTCCTATCTCCGTTCCTTTGTCCGGCCAGTTGTACCGTTTTGCAAAAACGCTCGTTCGTCAGGAGCCGTTGCTCATTAAGATGGTCTATACCCGTGGTTGGATAATGCAGATCCTAGGCTGGTTTATCCTTATAATCGCAGTCATTGGATTGTTTGCTACACGGAAAAGCCTATACCGCGCCGGCCAATATTTCCAAAGGAGCTCCCAATATATGGAAAACGGCCTTTCCGAGCTCAAATCTATAATAAACAAGGCATATAATTTAACGGTCACACCCCTGATACTTGCCGGTTTTTTTATAGCCGCCGTATTGACCCTCCACCTTTTTCTTGCATTCTTGATCTTTTTGGCGGGATTGTGCGTGGTGGTCCACCAAAGCCCATATTGGTTTCCAAAGGGAATAAAGGAAGGCAAACCGAAACAAACCGGCAAGGATATTTCCTCAAAGCCGCCTTCTACTGAAGCGGAAATCCAACCAAAGAAGAAAAAATGGATATGGGCGGTCCTGCTAAGTCTCGGGGTAATAATTTTTGTCCTGGGTTCCATTATCTTTGTTATCTCATCGATAGGCCGATATCCGAATCACCGCATCATCTTTTTTACAGCCGTCCTGGCAACTCTTTATTATATAGGTCTTTTCATAGTGTGGCTCATTAGAAGGATCGTATTCCGGGTAAGAGGATAAGAATAAGAATAAGAATAATCGTAACATTTTGTGTTATGCGCCGCCTCCACCTAAAAAGGCGTGCAGTAGAAAATGGGCTGAACTTATTAAGCTGGTGTATGAGGTGAACCCACTTCAGTGCCCGAGTTTTCTTTTATTTCCCTGTGTTGTAAATTGTCCTCCCCTTCATCTTCTGGTAAATTCGCTTTGAATATTTGTCTTGACAAAAGTCGAAATACTGCCTATACTTTTTTCAGGAATTTTCAGGAAAGCAAGTTCCTATCCAATCAAGTTCCTATCCAATTAAAAGGCAAGGTGGAGGACATTGTCCGAATTCTTGCCTCAGAAAGCCACCGATAAGGTCGGTGGTAGTTTACTTTTTATATTAAAGTTCTTAATCCTAATCTTACAATAATAGGTACCGATAGATGGATGAGAAGAATTGGACAGAATATGAATATTTAGAATGGTTCAAAAGATATCTCCCGAGTGATTGGGGAAAATTCATAGAGCATGCAGGAAGAAATCACTTTGATAACAAAGATGTTAATATATTGAATGTCATGTGCCGAAGAGTTATGTTCCCTAATGCTATATCATTTAAACAGCTTAAATGGGCAAAAAGGATTGTCGATCAGATAGAAATGAACATTCAAAGAGATAAGTTCGAAGAAAAATTTAGCCATTGCGTTGAAGGTAATCAAATAAATATAATGGTAGAGGTTTTTCGGACCAGTAGTTAAGATGCATTTTGGATGATAAAATGCCTGAAAAGGAGGTCCGAAAATGCGAAAAA
>JAFGSM010000261.1 GCA_016934595.1 bacterium
GGCTATACGGCGGCGGCTATTATGGAAGCAACTATTACAGCGGAGGTTACTATGGCGGATATTACGGAGGATACTACGGAGGCGGGCTCTATGGCGGATCGCTATTTTATGGATCTGGATTAGGATTATCGGGTAGTATATACGGCCTTAGAAATTATTTTGGAGGACCAATCGGATACTACGGAGGTTTTGCCGGTTTTCTTAACCCCTTCATCTGAAAATCTCTATCGGGCATTTTATTTTCCTTTTCCTGCCTAAGATTCATGGAACTTTCGTTTTTGGTACGAAAATAGATTCTATTTTCATGATTCGTGGCGCCGCTAAAAAGCGGAATGGGCGTTTACCATGAAAATACATTTTCATCCTCAGGGATGAACAACGAGTTCATGAGCATTTAATCTGCCAATCCATTCATTACCGCAAGGCCAAATACCTTCAACATATCTCTTAATTTCCAAAATGTAGAATGATTCTTGCATAATTCAATATTATATTGATTGGATAATCGAAAATTAAGTATCCAGAAACTGCTCAATATGTTATGGGAAAATAGACTTCTAATGGCAATGAGTAACTATTTCCTCAGAATATTAAGTAGTTCCTGGATCCACATAATTGGGGGGAAGAGATGAAGGCATTCAGGTCTAACCATAATCCGCTTTATTCAATCTATCCCCTGTTATTCATAGCGCTGTCTGTTATTATGTCCACACTATTCTGTATTCCCGTTAGTTGTCAATTTTTGATCCCACAGTTCTCATCATATGGACTTTTTGGCTTATCATCACTTGGAATTTTTAACCCTTTTTCTTATCCATTAATTATTCCGCAACCACTGGCAGGAAATACTTCCTGGCAAATCCAAATAAGCAAGGAATTTAACCCTGGTCAGTTCACGCATGAGAATATCTCTTTTTTTATAAACACGGATAAACCTGTAAGCATTACTGTTTATATTGTAAGCAAAAATGGACAAATGATCCTTTTGGAACTTGTCCCAGAGGATGATGACTCAGGATATCAATTTCAGGCAGACCGGATAATAATTCCGGTCGGAAATGATATGACGGACGGCAAATGGCACGAATGGGAGTTAATCTCGATGGGCAATCTGCTATCCGGAATCGGACAAGAGCCCAGTTTTATAGCTAGGATAGATATAAAAGGCAAATCCTTATGCCTGGGACGTATAGCAGCATTCTCAGAAGACGAAAACGGTGAAAAGGAGACCTCTTACCTTGCCAGTTTTACAGATGAGCGTGATACCATTCAAGAATACGGATGGAGTAGCGCCGCTCCTGTAAAATGTGAATATGTCCATCCTTCCGGGGAAGAATCTGAGGAAATTATGGAGGGATATGTATGCCTAACTCCAGGGCAAGCGACGCAGCAGACACCGTCCATAAAATTGCCCTTTACTTTTATCTCGCCTCCACAAGGAGGTCTTGGCCCTCTTCTTCCTGTTACAATCTTTGCCCAAACCCCGCCCTATGAACCGTTTTCTTCCTCCTATATCTCCCTCATGGCTGCAAGGATGATTACATCGCAATTGTATTCTACGCCAATCAATCCAAATCTGTCTCTAAACCTGATGCAGTCATTGCCCTTATATCTGAATGCCCAAACAGGCGTTCCTTACTCTGTAAAACAAAACATCTTTCAAGGCAATGGTTCTTTGCCTCAATACGCCACAGGTATCGATTACAGAAATGATCCTGCTTATGCATACCTGATGCTTATCGATCCTGTTTATACCCCTGGGATCGAATTTTATTGACTTTAACTAAATCCTGATGGCCTCGTAAAAAGTAATTTTAACGATGAAAAATCAAGATTATATCGACAAAATATGTATCAAATTTAAAATATTAAACTTATTTTTAAGGGCATTTTAGACTTTTTACGAGGCCATCAAATCCTGTTCTCAATGTAATTAAGTTCAGTATTTTGCACATATAAACAGAACTCTTCTTAAAGGGATATTCAGGTAGATTTAAGCCTTAACTTAATTACATTGATCCTGTTCCGCCTTCTCAAAATGAACATTATAGAAAGATATTGTTCATTTTTTGATTTATTCATGGCCATTATTGGTTTTTCAAAAAACCGAACCGTTAGGGAAAATTCCAAAATCATTGCATTAACCTATTGATTTTTAGAGTAATATTTTTCAAATGCCCAACACCGGCTTAAATCTTCCCTTTCCTCCTTCCTCCTGGCATACCTCTTGCTGTATATAAAATATATTAACAAATTTTAGCGCATAAGCTGACATTAAAATCGTTCGAAAAAGGCAAAACATCCGAAAGGATGTGACGCAAAGCCACTGACCTAAGTTTTTAATTATTCCGATAATTAAAGATAAGGTAGCAGGGTTGCCGGGCGAAGGCGGCACTTTCCTAAAGCTGCGTTTCGTACGGCTTTAAATTAGGGGGGGTGCTGTCATGCCGCTATCATACACAATATATCCAGCAAAATTTTTAAGGACACAAAACCACCGGTCAAGGGCCTGTTTTTCCTTTTCATTGAATCTGGCTTTCACTCTTCTCTTCGTTTTTACCTTGATACTCTTCCTTTTCCCAAATAATGTATACTCAATCGACGTAAGACTGGCATGGGATGAGAATACCGAAGAAGACATTGCGGGCTATAGAATCTTCTGCCGCGAAGAAGGCCAAAATTATAACTTTGGAAATCCGAAATGGGAAGGCATTTATACGATGTGCACCATTTCCGGTTTGGAAAACGGCATCACCTATTATTTCGTGGCCAGGGCATTTAACAGTTCGAATTTAGAAAGCGATAATTCGAACGAGGTATCATACCGATATCAACCGCCTGAAAACCTTTCTCCTGTAGCCGATGCCGGATATGATCAGACAGTCAATGAAAATACCACAGTAATCCTTGATGGATCCAATTCTTTTGATCCGGATGGCAGTATAGTTTCATACAGATGGACACAGGTTGACGGGGAAAATGTGACGCTGTCAGATCCATCTGCCGCATACACATCATTCTTCGCGCCTGATGTCGATCAGAACGGGACATCACTTGCCTTTCAGTTGACCGTGACTGACAATGGAGGAATGGAATCTACAGATACCTGCATCGTGGATGTTTCATGGATAAATGAATCGCCTGTTATCACAAGTCTTTCCATCAATGGATTAAATTCCATCAATGAAAATACATCCGCCCAATATACTGCCACAGCCGCTTTTAGCGACGGCAGCACACAGACCGTAACTACAAGTGTGAGATGGGGAGAGGACTCCTTATATGCCTACATCAACAAAAACGGTATCCTTACGGCTTCGGAAGTCACAAAAAGTGAAACTGTAACTGTCACAGCCAGCTATACATATAATGATGTTACAAAAACAGCTCAGAAGTCAGTCACTATGATCAATGTGCCTGAGTCAAATCTTCCGCCTTCGAAGCCTGTTATCATAAGCCCGTACAATGACCAGACAGAATGCGGGCTTATGACTTATATCGCAACAGGGTCTTTTTCAGATCCTGACGGCGACCCACACGCACAAAGTGAATGGCAAATCAGCAAGCAAACCAGCTATTCTTCCCTGATTTTCAATACCGCAAGCACCAAATTTCTGACAAAACTAACCGTTCCCAACATGGTGTTGCAGGCCGGCGCTACCTATTATGTCAGGGTAAGATTCTCTGATATCAATATGAATACTTCTGAATGGTCAGATACCGTTAAATTTACCACCATATCGAACATAAACGATTCCAATCACAACGGCATACCTGACGAATTGGAAGTCGATGACGATATAGATCTCAATGGGGATAATATCCCTGACAACGACCAACCCAATGTCATCAAATGTGTCCAATCCTTATACAGCGATGAGAGCATAGGCGTTTGCAAGGGGTCTGGAAACATAATCTCTATAGAGGCCATAGACACCATTGATCCGGAGGCTGTCATATCGAGCGATACCAAAATACGAAGCGACCTCACGTTTGAGCTTCTCTCGTTCAAACTCTATGTCACAAATCCAGGAGACACAGCCACTATAAACATCCATTTTTCAGAAGAGATATCGGAGGACACGACTATCTATAAGTATGACTCGGTGCTCGGATGGCAGGATTACTCACAATATGTAACCTTTAATGAAGATAGCCGATCTGTAAGTGTCGAGATCATGGACGGCGGATACGGCGACAGCGACGGCACAGCGAACGGGGTAATCATAAACTCAGGCAGCCTTGTCGACTTTCGCAGCAAAACCGGCGAAGACCTTGGTCCTGTTGAGAATGAAGGAGAAGGTGGAGCAACGGACAAGGAAGGCGGATGCTTCATTTCGACAGCAGGTTGAAGCATGGATTATCACGGAACTTTGGAAATCTTCTTAACATGCAAAGCCAGTGCGAAAACGCATTCAATTCTGCAATTCTTGTAACAGCCTTTTTGCATCCGAGACCTCGGGGAAATTGTCCGAAATGCTTAGAGAGGTTTTGAGTGCATCAATAGCCTCATTCTTCTGGCCGTCTTTATAATAGGCGGACGCAAGATGATAATAAATAGTGGGATGTTTCTTGTTCAACTCCTCGGCCTTCTTTATATATTCCAATGCCTTTTTATAATCCCCTCTTTTAAAATAAATCCATCCCAGGGTATCCAGTGTGTTATAATTATCCCTTCCCAATTCTATAGCCTTTAAAGCATAACCGAGCGCCTTGTCCAGATCGATATCCCTTTCAGCATAGTTCCATGCAAGGTTATTTAAAGGAACAACAGAGTTAGGATTTATCTCAAGGATATTTTCATACTTGGCGACGGCAGACTTATAATCGCCTGTTTGTTCAAAAATCATCCCAAGCTTCAGTAGCGCGTTTGCGTCTCTTTTATATTCTGAAAGATACGCATTATATTCATTAATGGCCTTTTTAAGATATGCATATCTCTGATTATTGTCTATTTGCCTGTTATACTGCTGGGCGCTATAAATATCGCCAAGCATGTGATGCACAGAAACCAGCCTTGAGTCGCCTTTTACGGCCTTTTCTAAATATTCTGATGCCTTTGAAATATTCTTGTCTATATAAAACCGGCCTATTGTATAATTCACAAGTGGATTATCAGGGGATTTTTTAAACAGGTTTTTTTCTTCCTTTACAGCCATATCAATCCAGTTATGCTCTATATAGCTCACCATAAGCGGCAAATGGGAGCCAATAAATAAAGGCCCTGCCTTATAATAATCAGCGATATCTATCCTTTTATTTATCAACTCGGATGTCAAATAACCGCCCTTAATATATTCTTTTTCCGCTTGTTGATACTGCTTCTGGGATGCATATATATTTGCCATGACAAAATAGGCCGCTTGATTCTTATCATTTATTTGCAATGCCTTTCCAGTGTAGTCCAATGCCTCCTTATGTTCTTGTCTAAGATTATGAAGGATTGCAAGATCCATCAAGGCATCAATATTCTCGGGATCTTTTTCCAGCAGCAACTCAAAAGCGCTTAATGCCTGTTCCTGTTTTTCCATGGCCATATATATAATGCCCACTATTTTGTATGTCTTTTGGATATCAGGAGCAAGTTCAACTTCATATTCAGGGCTGACATCGATAGCTCCCTTATATTCATCCAATGCGTCTTGGAGCCTTTCCTGTTTCAAGTAGATATTGGCAAGCAATGAGCGAAACGATGTCTCGGAAGGCTGTAATTTTATGAGATTTTGGATGGTTGAAATGGCCTGATCCGTTTTGCCCATATCAAGGTATGTCTTGCTTAGCATAAGATGGGTTTTGACCGATTGTTTATTTATCTCCAGAGCCTTTTCAAGATAAGCAATGGCCTCTTTCCCCTTGCCCTGCTTATTATAAATAACTGCCATTTCCTGATGCAGTTCGACGCTGGAAGGATCGAGAGTCAACGCCTTTTCAAGATAGTGCAGCGCCTTGGGTAAATCATTTCTCAGGGTGTTTATAAGCGCCAGGTTTCTTAATGAGGAGACGAGTCTTGGTTCAACATTAAGGGACAATTCAAAATTGGCTATAGCATCATCCATATCTTTAAGGAGAAGACGGATATTCGCAAGAAGACTATATGCAAACGGATCATCCTTATCTTTTTCTAATATATTGTTGATCTCATCCACTGCCTTTATGTAATCATTGCTGAATAAATGGATAATCGAAAGGACATGGCGATTTGAAATTGTATATTTGGAAAGATTTGCCATCTCCAGCAAACTCATGACAATACCATTTCTGGGGGAAATTGCCAGGGCTTTTTGGCAATATTCGATACATTCTTTATGCCAACCCTTTTCCAGATTGACTGCAGACAAAGTCACCATAATAGGGATACTGTCAGGGTTTAACTTCAATGCCTCAACATATTCGTTTATCGCCAGATGATGATTGCCTGAGGCATAATAGGCATTTCCCAGATTATAGCGCGCCCTGCTATCCTTAGGAAAATATTTAACAGCCTCCAGAAGATTTGCGACAGCCTTTTCATATTCATGCTCATGGAAAAAAGCTACCCCCAGAAACAATTTAGCTATATGCATCTTGGGATTTTTTCCCAGCATGCCGCCAGCCAAAGCCTTTAATTCCTTGATCATATTTCCACTCAAATAGATATCAGCCAGTCCGACATAGCCCTCCTCTCTTTTGGGGTATTGTGAAATTATTGTATTGAATTCTTCGATCGCATTATCAATGATATTTTGGTTAACATAAAGCCTGGCCAGTATCAATCTTGCCTGAAGAGACCTGTTGTCGATGTTCAAAATTTCCCTAATCTCTGATTCGGCCTCTCTATATTTTTTTACAAGAAAGTATAATCTCGCCAGATCCATACGAGAGTTTAGGCCCTTTTTATCCAAGGCAATGCTTTTTTTGAAATCATCAAATGCCTTTGTGTAATCCTTTTTGGACATCGAGATATTGCCCCTTAGATTAAACGCCCTGCTATTATTTGGATCTCTATCAAGCACATATTTGATCTCTTCGGATGCCTCCGGCAGATGATTTTTCATCATAAGAATATAAGCCTTATCCAAACGGGCGTTTAAAAGCTCTGGATTGTTTTCTATCGCGCTATCAAGGGATTTCAATGCATTATCGATTTTTCCATCTGCCAAATAACTTGCTCCAAGATAATAATTTGCTTCGGCATAGTCAGGGTCTATCTTTAAGGTATTCTTAAATTCAATTATCGCCCCTTTGTAATTCTTTTCATTAAAATAACCCATGCCTTTGTCAAAATGTTCCTGTTTTTTTGCTTCAGGGTCCCTTGCGCATCCTGATGTGACACATATCCCCAATGCCATGAATATGATAATAAAAACAACTAATCCCCTCGGGCGACTTCTTAAACAACTCTTCGATCCTTTGACTAAACAAGTTAAATAAATCATATCTATACTCCTATATTCTTGGAGATTAAAATTAGAAAAATCAATAATAATGGACTCGTAAAACGTCAATATTGCCCTATGTTTGTCATCCCGTGTTTGACACGAAATCCAGTGTTTTCAAGTAGTTATAAACTCCAGTTTCTGCCGAATTGACAGGTTTGATGACTTTTTACAATGCCATAAATATTGTTTGTTCGAAGAATCGCCAATTAAATTGTTAAATTTTTATCATTCCGAAAGAGACCTAAATAAATTTTTTAAAGAAGGTATCAAGAATTCTGATTTCTAAATAATAAACACTCATGAACAAGAATTGTTCGCCCCCAAGGATGAAAAAGTATTTTAATGGTAAAAATTTAAATTCCTATGCGATTTTAATTTTTCAAAAAAAATGACTAAAATTACAAATTACCAAGAAATGACATTACGTTTAAGCATTGAAATCAAAGTTAATAGACTATGGAACAACTATAACATCACCAGGCTGAAGATATATATTTTGATCAAGGTTTTTACCTTCGGTAATTTCTTTATAGTTAAATTGTATCTTAATCTGTTCATTGTTCTTGGTTCTGATAATAGATATATTCTTAGTGGATGCAAAATCGTTGAATCCACCGGCCATAGAAAGCGCCTGAAGCACATTTATCTTCCTCCCGACAACAAACTCTCCCTGACGAGCGGTATTTCCAATGATATATATCTTAAAGCTATTTATACTCACAACCATTAATGTAACAACAGCATCAGGAACAAAAGGATTCAGTTTTCGGGTTATCTCCTCACGGATATCCTCGGGTGATCTTCCCATTGCCAAAACATCGCCTATAAGCGGGAAGGATATCTTCCCGTCCGGCCTTACAAAAACCTGATGGTTCAAATCCTTGTTCCCCCAAACGGAAATATTAAGCACGTCCTCTGGTCCAATTAAATAAGTGGAAGCCTCTTTTCTTCTATTTCTGTTATCATTAGAATCTATCGATTCTTCCTCATCCAGAATAGGCTGGTCTAATGCTATTGACATGCAAGGGATTATCAAAAATCTACAGAAAAAGACAACCCCTATTACAACAAAAAACATTTTATTGA
>JAFGSM010000262.1 GCA_016934595.1 bacterium
AAAGATAATTAAATTATATTAACAGCCGTGGCCTCTTGATCATAAAGAAGGATAAAAATCAATTGAGACAAAGGGTCTCTTGATTATTTTATAATTAACGCTAACACCTTTCATGGGACAGCCCTGAGAATCATTCATTGTTTTCCAATAAATGATAAGAATTTACTCAAGGCAAACGTCTAATATCCAACATTTAGACAAACTTAAAATCATACATAAAATTGCTTAGAAATATTAATAAAAAGCCTTATAAATAAAAATGTGGAATAAAACCTCAGAAAGCAGGGACAACAATCCAAATATTGAAAGGTGGATTGTTTTAGTCTCCTGAAAATTCATTATCCATTTGGATTGACATCCTATTTGAAAAGGAGGTGATCAACTCAAGGTTTCTATGATAAATATCTTTGTTTTTGAAAGATTATTTTTTATGCAGCATGTCAAGCATCTATATTTTTAAACTTTTAAATCTTAGGAGGTTTTTTAAGATGAGATCACTTAAATTGTTCATGTCAGGTTTGTGTGTTATCATGGTTTTACTTTTTATTTCATCGGTAAGTTTTGCCGTAATTTTGCCAACGACAGCCCCTGTTCCTACGACGACTGCCCCTCTTCCTACAATACCTACGTTTGGCGGCGTTTCATTCTGGCCAACTGCTATTATGCTTGCAGCCACGACTGCCCCTCTTCCTACAATACCTACGTTTGGCGGCGTTTCATTCTGGCCAACTGCTATTATGCTTGGAGCTCCAACAGCGCCTGTTTCCCCAACGTTCCCGACATTCGGTCCTACATTCCCGACTTTTACACCAACTGCGCCAACTTTTACGCCACCTGTTCCTACAACGCCTACTTTTGGCGGCGGCATTTCACTTTGGCCGACTCCGCTTATGTTTGCAACCGCACCGACATTTACTCCGACTTTCCCAGCGCTAATGCTTACTGCACCTACATTCCCGACCTTTACACCGACAACCCCCACATTTGGCGGTGGTTTTTCACTTTGGCCGACAGCGATTATGACGTTTGCGACGACGCCTACGACGACACCGGCAGCCGGCGCATTATGGCCTACTGCTATGATCCCAGTAATATAATTGCATGATATGGAAAAATCAGGGAATGTAGATAGTTAAAAAATTTATACCCACTCCTTTTGTTTTTGAGGCCCGCGACCAGGGGAAAATTCCTCTGAATTGCGGGCCTTTTTTATTTTGTTTGAGTGTAACCAAAATGATACAATTTCTCGTTTGTCATTCCGGTGAAAGCCGGGACCCAGTATATTTAGAAAACTTGAAACAAGCAATAATGTTCTATTTTGGTTACACTCATTTTGTTTTTATAATATCGAGACAATTAAAAAAACCTGCATGATCTGGTATAATGCAGGACATGAAAACCGGACAGATTATAGATATATTAAGTAAAACAGTTATATTCAGAGGGCTGCCCCCACATTTTCTCGCCTCCATCGCCGATCAGGTAAGATTTGCCGAGTTCAAACCCCAGGAGATAGTGATCAAACAGAGTCAAAAGGTCAATAACTTTTATATAATATCCAGCGGACGGCTTGAGGTATATATAAAGGATCAAAGGTCTGTGCAGACCCATGTATCTTATCTGCTCCCCAACGACTATTTTGGCGATTTTTATCTGTTGTACGATCAACCAAGCGTTACAGAAATCATAGCTGTAGAAAGGACTAAGTGTTTATATCTGCCCAAGGAAGAGTTTTTAAGTCTGCTCGATATTGACCCTGAGATAAGCCAGCATATTTTAAGGTCCATGCTGCAGCACCTGCACAAGACCAATATCGCTGAAGAAGCCGCCAAATACAAGGAGACAGCCCTTCATTTCTTGCAGCAGGGCAAAAAAACCTCCCAGTTCACAATCCTTATAGGGAAGAGCAAGACGATCCAGGATGCCAACGCGGCCATAGAAAGGTTTGCCAGGAACGATGATCCTTTATTGTTAGAAGGTGAATATGGGACAGGCAAGGAGCTTGTTGCCAGGCTTATACATAATAAAAGCGCCAGGGCAGGAAAGCCCTTGATCTCTGTTGACTGTGAAAAACTGACCCCTGACACGTTAAATGCTCAGTTGTTCGGATCACCTTTTCCCTACAGCTTTGACCAGAGGCAGTATGGAACCGGATTCAGCTACATGGAGCTGGCCGAAGGAGGCGCCATTTTGATCAAAAACATCGAAGTCCTGCCTCTTGAGGCACAGGTAAGGATACATGAATTGCTTGCGGCAAAAAGCGGAAAAGAATATCTCCCTGTCAAATCCAGCCTTCCCAATGTAAGGATAATCGCCACCACAAGGATCGATTTAAAGTCAAGGCTCAAGAACGGGCAATTCGACCAGAGGCTTTTTGAGATGTTATCTGTGAACAAGATATTACTTGCCCCTTTGAGGGAAAGGAAAAGGGATATACCCGATCTTGTAGATCATTTGATAAAAAAATATGCCGCATATTATCAAAAAAATGTTGACAAGGTAAGCAACAGCGCTATCAGCGCCCTTTTGGGCCACGATTACCGCCTCTCAAACCTTCAGGAACTCGAGGAAATCATCTCAAGGGCCGTGAACCTTACCCGGTCAGACACAGTAAGGTCAGAGCATCTATTTCTGGGATTGCCCGCTACCAAGCCCCTTGTCTTATTCAATCTATTAAGGCTGGAGACATTTGCTTCATGGGTAAAGAAAAGGATATTTCCCGAGAAGATCCGCCATGTGGTGGCCATAGTCTTTCTTGTGATTATTGGGCTATCCATCTTCAGCCATAAGGTCCCCTACCCTTACAACAACATAGGCAAGGTATTGACATGGTCTTTCTGGTGGCCTGCCATGTTCATCTCCTTTTTCTTTATAGGAAGATTCTGGTGCTCCATATGCCCTTATGCGACTTACAGCCATATTGCCAAAAAGGTTGTCTATCTTGACCGCAATTTTCCATTCAAAAAATATGATTATCTATTTATGACATTTGGATTCCTTTTCGTTATCTGGGTCGAAGAGGTCTCATCCATGCGTGAATCTTCATTTAAGGTTGGGCTTTTGCAAATCAGCATCTTGACGCTGGCGATAATCATGGGCATCGTATATAAGCGAGACTCGTGGTGCAGGTTTGTGTGCCCCCTTGGGGCATTGATCTCCACCTGTTCCATGACCTCAATGGTGGAGGTCAGGTCAAATCCGGATGTATGCCTCAATCAGTGCGCCACCCATGACTGTTATAAAGGATCAAAGGATATCCCTGGCTGCCCCATGTTTCAGCATCTCATGTATGTAGACAACAACCAGACCTGCAAGATATGCCTAAACTGTGTGCGCAGTTGTTCCCATGACAATATCTCTCTGAATATAAGGCCGCCTGCCACGGAGATTTACAGCTCAAACCAGCTCAACAAGGGGCTTTTCCTTTTTGTCATATCTCTGCTAGGGATATTGATCCCTATACTCCTTCTAAAAAAACATATCATTACCCATCATATCCTCCCCTTCACCATGATTTATCTATTCACACCTTTGGTTATCCTTTTTGCGCTATGGACAATAACCGGATTGGGATTCAGGGGCAAAGAGACGCCGGCGTCCGCTATCCTTTGGAGATCAACCTATGCCTATATACCCTTGGCGCTGACAGCCCATATAGCATATCAGCTTCAATTCCTGCCTGTCGTGGACAACCTCTTATTCAGCGTGCTTTTGTCGCCATCCATATCGGCCAATATAGTGATCTACAGCAAGACCATGTTTTATCTTTTCAAGGCCGTCTATCTGTTTTTCGAGTTCATAATCTATTTTAAACTGGTAACCTTTGTAATGCTCGAATTCAAAAAAAGCAGCCTAAAAACCGCAAGGCGCCATCTCATCAAGCCAATCACAGTATCATTGATAATCGGAGCCACCCTCTATTTTCTGCCCAAAATAAACAGCCATATCTTTTCCCTCCTTCGCCCAAAGGCCGAGTCCACTAACATCGTTTACAGCATCCCGCTTTTTCATATATTTCAGTTGATGCTCATGATATCAGGAATCATACTATCCATTTACTGCATGTTCCGTATACTCAATAAATACAAGGATCAAAACCTTAAAAAAAACAAGGCCCTTATTGGTTCGCACCTTTTGTTTATGATATTATATAGCCTCGTCCTTTTGATCCTGCTGGTAATATGATTTAGTGAATCACTATACTTTGTCTCGAAAATAGATACTATTATCATGATTCGTGGCGGCCTGAAAGGCCATGAAGGTTGATTATCAGAATGGCAAACGTAAAACCCTTACGCGGACATACGAAAAGATTCGAAAATCTGGTCAATGGTCAGGCAATCAATCCCGATAAGTTTCACCTAAACCCTTTATGCGAACATTTAAAAAGATACAGGGATTTCAATACATGGCTGCGCAGCGTTTTCGGCGTAAAGGTGCACAAGATCACAATCGATGCGGGTCTTTATTGCCCGAACAGAGACGGCAGTATCTCCCGCAATGGCTGCATATATTGCAACCAGAATGGATCTGGGACAGGGGCATGGGAAAAAGGCATGTCAGTGCGCAATCAGGTCCTGGCTGCCCAGGTCATTCTGAAGGAAAGGTTCAAGGCAAAGAAATTCCTGGCCTATTTCCAGTCATTCACCAATACTTATGCGCCAAAGGAAAAGCTTGACATACTTTACAGTGAGGCGCTGAATAACGACGACATGGTCGGCCTGTGCATCGGGACA
The DNA here is from genome assembly GCA_016934595.1 of bacterium. Taxonomy (GTDB): domain Bacteria; phylum SZUA-182; class SZUA-182; order DTGQ01; family JAFGSM01; genus JAFGSM01. The sequence continues at coordinate 4,737 of JAFGSM010000262.1, forward strand.
AGGCCGGATTGCGTGCCTGAAGATATACTGTCAATGATAGAAGGCTATGTAAAAGACTATATGGTATGGATCGAATACGGCCTGCAATCTTTCCATGACAATACCCTGAAAAGGATAAACAGGGGACACACAGTGGCCCAATTTATGGACGCGGTCAGGCGCACAAGACAAAGAAAGGGCATAAATGTGTGCGTCCACGTCATACTTGGTCTTCCAGGAGAAACAAAAAAGGATATGATCCGGACCGCAAAACGCATATCCGGGCTTGATATCCAGGGCATCAAGATCCACCTGCTTTATGTAATAAAAGGCACGCCTCTGGCGGATCTATATGAAAGCGGAGAATATGAATGCCTCACCCAATCCGAATATCTGGACATACTCGCATCCTTTATCTCCTGCCTGCGCCCTGACATAATCATACAAAGGCTCACAGGAGACCCCCATCCAGACGAGCTTCTCGCCCCTTTATGGTCTCTTAGAAAACAGGAGACCCTCCGGATGCTTAACGAAAAGATGGAAAGGGAGGATATTTGGCAGGGGAAGGAGTATTCATAGATGTATTCATAGATGCCATATCCATGTATGAATAACAGTTAAGGTTGTCATTCTCAAGCTCAGAATGAATTACGTTAACACATGATTTTTACCACGGAAGTACACGGAATATCACGGAAAATGATTGTCCATTGCAATTCCGTGAAAATCCGTGGTGAACAATTACTAAAAATTTAAGTTGTGGCCGTGCGAAATATAAATACCCATATAATCTCGTTTTCCAGAGCGCTAACAAACTTTCCGCCTTTTTTTGTAAATCCAGCCACTCGTTTTCCTTACAATGCACTTTACCCTTACGACTACCTCTACCCTTACAACTACCTCAATCTTACTTACATTCTTAATCCCTTGTATTGGATCGAGTGACCGAGTCATTTCCAATGAATGTGTCGTTTTGACGGATGATCGGCAGCGTTGGCCTAAGACAAAATACTAAGAAGCCGTCCGCAAATAACTCATACATGCACCAGAGGGCTTTTATATATCGAAAGCATGGTGAAGGTCTAAATTTGTT
>JAFGSM010000263.1 GCA_016934595.1 bacterium
ATTTTTCAATAAGATGCCTGACCAAACAAAGCAGCATGATTTATCAATGTTTTCATAAGTTTAGACAAAAAGTGCAAAAGTAGAGTTTTTAAAAATGATGATATAAAATCATAAATGCTCAGTAAACCTTGTAGACAAAGACAATTCCTTCTCTTTAGAATACCTTGTCTCACAAGATATTGATATAACTTAAAATATACTGCCTCGTTTGATATATTGGCATATCAAGAGTCTCTTGGTTTTTTTGAATTAGCCTGTCTCCATTCAATCAGTTTCATTAAACCTTCTCTTAACGGGAATTTCGCCGTAAACAGGAGATCCTCCCTGGCCTTTTTAGCCGAGCCTATCCGGTTTTGAACCAATCTTCTCGCATCATCCGGGCTGTATGGATTATAAGTAACCTTCAGACCGGATCTTTTTAATTCAAGGATTGTATCACACAGTTCTTTTATGCTGGTTTGTACCTCTGTGCCAACATTATAAAAATCATCAGTAGCGTCCGACTTCAGAGCCAATACATTGCACCTCGCAACGTCCTCAACATAAATAAAATCGTAAGCCTGGCTTCCATCGCCATTGATGACCGGTTTTTGATTGGCGTCTATATTGTTCAGCAAGATAGGGATTACGCCAGTGTAAACAGCCTGTTGATCCTGTCTTGGGCCGTAGACATTCATATACCTAAGACCTACATAATTAAGGCCATATCTGTCATAAAAGGCGCGGCACATAGCCTCTCCGGCGATTTTGGTTGCCCCATAAAAATTTCTGTTATTAAAGGGGTGATCCTCCTTCATGGGCAATTCGATGGCATCGCCATATACCGAGGCTGATGAAGAGTATATCAACTTTTTTATGTTGTTATTGACACAACTCTCTAAAACGTTAAAAGTCCCCTGGATATTCACGTCAAAGGCGGTTCTCGGGAAATCCTTGCAATGCAAAAGCCACATAGCCGCCAGATGAAATACATAATCTATCCCTTTCATTGACCTGTTGAGGATATCGATATCCCTGATGTCCCCTCCGTAAGGAAAGGTAGAACATCTGTCATCCTTGAGGTATTCCTGGATATTTTCCATTTTGCCTCTTACAAAGTTGTCATAGATGACAACATCTGCAATATCTTCTTTGAGCAATTCACCTGTGACGAAGCTGCCTATGAATCCAGCCCCTCCGATTACCAATATACGTTTGCCCTTCAATTCCATATTGTCATCCCTTTCTGTTAAGTCCATCGCATAGGAATTTTCATTTTTTCTATGCGGGTTTTCGGGTAGTCTTTTAAGTCCGCCCGAAGGGCGATAATTTAATCTCGCAGGATTATCCGGGTTTCCAGTCAAGTTTAATAAATATCCGACAAGATAACTCTATGGCGCTATATTCGCTAAATCATTATATAATAGAATGTATCCCGGGGATATAATTATTGATCATGTTGTCATACCAGACAATAGCGCCTATTATCCTCCAGAAAATAAGATTGTAGCGCGCCCTCTTTTTATCATTATCGAAAAACCTTTTGACCTTTTCGGTATGGAATATATTTAAGTCTTTTGCCGCCCTGGAATCAAGGAGTTCAAAAAAATAATCCTTAAGTGGTCCTGTGAGCCAGCGTATATCCGGAGAGACAAAACCGATCTTGTCCTGCCTTTGTATGATTTTTTCAGGAAGTATACCACTCAATGCCTTTCTTAAGACGTATTTTGTTGTCCCGTCCCTTATCTTCTGGTCATCAGGCAGGGAAAAGGCGTATTCTACAAGTCTATAATCCAGAAAGGGGACCCTCGACTCTACTGAAAAGGCCATAGAATTCCTGTCTTCGTAATGCAGAAGCTGGGGGATGTTTGTATATTTGATTAATCTGTAAAGGGTGTTTTTCAGCCTCTCATTGCAGAATCTTTTTTGATTGAATTCGCTGGCAATGGACCTTTTTTTGCGGTTATTATAAAACTCCTTTTTCAGTAATTTTAGATATTTGCACCTATTCTTTGTATAAAGACCTGAATTTCTGAATAACCTTTCTATAGTCGAAGGGATACTGTAACCATGATTTTTTTTTAAGAAGCACACCTCACTGAAAAATTTTAAAAATCTGAACTCACTTAAAAGATTCAATAGATAAGGCCAGAAATATTCATGATAGCCTGCCAAAACCTCATCCCCGCCTTGACCATCGAGCATAACCTTGACCCCGTGTTCATTCGCCGCTTTAAAAAGCCGCCTCTGCGAATAGACGCTGCCATTTATCGTTGGCCCGTCAAGGTGCCAGATCGCATCCTTTATCTCTTTTTGTAAATCATCAGGTTGAGGAAAGATGCAGAAGCTTTCTATGTCTGTAACTTTTTTGACCTCTTCTATAAATTCTCTCTCATCAAAGGCATTATTTTCATAACACACGCTGAAAGCCTTCTGGGTATATCCCTTGCCGGATTCCTTCATCTGTTTATTGGCGACACACACAATAGAAGAGGAGTCAAGCCCGCCTGAAAGACAACTGCCTACCGCGACATCGCTTCTCAGCCTTAACTTTACCGACCTGCTGAATTCATTATAAAATCCCTCTGCATATTCCTGATCTGTTAAAGCATTACATTTAGATTCTAAATTAATATCCCAATATTTTATTATGTTAAGCCTGGGATTATCTCCGGAAAGGTCAAGATATAATGAATTTCCGCCCATTAACTGGTATATATTTTCATAGAATGTCTCTTCCGAGATGTTGAACCTCCCGAATGCCAGATAATCAAAAAGGGCATCCATGTTTACCCCTGATTTGTATCCAGGATGCATAAGTATCTGTTTTATCTCGGAGGCAAAGACGAACACCTTCCCATCATAGAAATAATAAAATGGCTTAATCCCTAACCTGTCTCTTGAGCAGAAAAGGCGTTTCTTATTTTTATCCCATACAGCGAAGGACCACATGCCGTTGAAATGCCTTACGCAATCATCCCCCCATTCCTCATAAGCCTTGAGGATGACCTCGGTGTCGGATTTGCTTTTAAAAGGAATGCCTTTTGCCTTCAAATCCTCCTTCAATTCAAGGTAGTTATAGATTTCACCGTTGTAAGTGATCCATATGGTTTTGTCTTCATTGGACATCGGCTGATTACCCGAAGGGGACAGGTCGATGATGGATAGCCTTCTGTGCCCGAAACCAACCCCGTTTTCATCATCAAAATAGAAGCTGTAATGATCCGGTCCCCTATAATGAATGATGTCATTCATTGTTTTAATAAGGTCCCTGTTGACCGGAATTCTGTCTATATTTATGATACCGGTTATCCCGCACATCTTCTAATTGATCAAACTCAGCTTGTGCCCCCTTTATCTTATCCCTTTTCCAAATGCGAAGAAATCTTCTTTTGGTCTTCAATTGTTAAATAAGGGTGCATTGGGATACTGAAGACGCGTTTGGCGATTGATTCACTTACGGGAAAATCGCCTTCCTTATATCCAAGGCTGGCGAAAGCGGTTTGGAGGTGCAAGGGTTTTGGATAATATATAGCCGTGGGAATGCCTGCATTTTTCAGCCTGGTTTGGATCGATGAACGGTGCGCCTCATCTTTCGCCAGAATGGAGTATTGGGCCCAGACGCTCTTTGCATCTTCAGGGATTTTCGGGATCGACAGCGATGGAATGTTGGCAAGCAATTCTGAATAGCTGTTGGCTACGGTTTGTCTTAGTTCAACCTCTTCAGGAAATATCTCAAACTTGGCAAGAAGTATGGCTGCCTGAAGAGTGTCAATCCGGCCATTGATGCCGATGCGCACATTATCATATTTATGATCGCCCTTTCCATGTATTCTTAGGGAAGATATAATTTCAGACATTTTATCATCAGCAAAACACATGCCGCCGTCGCCATAGCAACCCAGAGGCTTTGCAGGGAAGAAGGACGTGCAGCCGATGGAGGCAAGTGAACATGCCTTTCTGCCTTTATATTCAGCGCCAAAAGACTGCGCTGCATCTTCGATCACAAAAAGGTTATGGTCTTCAGCTATGGCATTGATCCGGTCATAGTCGGCAGGGAGGCCGAAAAGGTCGACAGCGATCACCCCTCTAGGGGTTATTGATCTTGAGGAAACAGCCTTGCACTTATTTTTTAGGGACATAATAACCTTATCAAGTTTTTCCGGATCTATATTGAAGGTGTCATGGTCGATATCCACAAAAACAGGGGTAGCTCCAAGCAGGCTTATTACCTCCGCTGTTGCAATGAAGGTAAAAGGTGTTGTAAAAATGGCATCGCCTGGCCCAACATTGTAGGCCATCAGCGCAAGAAGCAGGGCATCTGTGCCGGAGGAAACAGCTATTGCATTGGCGGCGCCTGTAAATCCGGCCAATTCTTCTTCCAGTTTCTTAATCTCAGGCCCCATGATATACATCCCGTGGTCCAGCACATGGAGGATATCCTTTTCTATCTTTTCCCTGATCCTTTTTTGCTGTAAAGCAAGGTCGATGAAATCCATAAATACTCCTTATTTCGAAGTTTTTTATTGCTTAATAGCTCCAGTCCAAAAGATTAAAAATCACTGCTGGAGATTCATTTGAGCCTGATGGCTTATAAAGCCGGGGCGAAGGTAAATGGAAATTGAGCCGTCCGCCATCCACTTTTACAAGGCTCCTTGTTTCAACTGCCATTCCGTATGATGCTCCGACAAAAGCCCCTATTGTCGCTCCGATTCCGAGATTCCTTGCCCAGTCATCCCCGTGGGCATCATTATCAGCGACGGTCACAGCCGCGGCAATTACAGTCCCTGTGGCAAGGCCGAACAAGGTATTGACAAACACCCGCCTCAATGCGGTCTCTTCTGCCACGGATTGTTTCACAGGCATGATAAGACAAATGGACAGGACAAAACAGAATATTACTATTGGCGTTAGATATGGTCTAAGAATCTTTTTCATAGGAATCTCCAATTTAGCAAGTTATATTTTGTTACAAACACATAAAGAATAATGTAATTGCTCAATATGTTATGTGAAACTATGCTTCTATACTTTAAACGGCCACAATCTGAGTTTTTTGATTTGTAATCTTATCTAAAGAAAACGAATAACAATATCTCAAAAGCGCAACTTATGGCCGTTTAAAGTATAAATGGCAACGAGTCACTATTTCCACAGGATATTGAGCGGTTACAAAACAATTTCAAATAATTTTCATGGGACTTTAAAGTGCATAATATAACAAATACCTTTTAAAAAATCAAAGTGAGGTTGCGCACAGACAATATCAAAAATCGTAAGAGTGTAACCAAAATGGTGCTATTTCTTATTTGTCATTCCGGCTAAAGCCTAAATCCAGTATGTCCGGAAAATTGGAACAAGCAACAATGTTCTATTTTGTGTAATACCAATATGATAATGTCCAATTACACCAAAGTAGAAATGTCCAAAGTAAGGTTTGCTATAATTACCCGAAAAATGGAAG
>JAFGSM010000264.1 GCA_016934595.1 bacterium
ATATATTGCCTTACTAATAGGTTTTTTTCAAATCCATTATCGATAAATATTATTGATTTGTTAGTCAAGAGAGTCAAGTACTATTGCAAAACAAATCAAGAGATTTGATACAGATTAAAATATTTAAAAAACCAGAATTAGATTGACACTTATAAAGAAATTCCCTATTATTTGATATATTGAGCCGTCATATTTTATATTTAACCGTTGCGCAATAGCCTTTGCTGAAAGGAAGATCTGACTTATGATTCAGGTTTCACAACTGCTTCTTTTAACCGTCAGGGGGTTGATGGTCGGAAGCGTTTATGCACTGATCGCCCTCGGGTTCCAGATTATTTATAATACAACAGGCATCATCAACTTTGCACAGGGCGAGTTTGTGATGCTTGCAGGCGTGGTGGCAGGATGGCTATATGAATTCCATGAATGGCCTGTTTGGCTTGCCTGCATAGCCGCCCTTGCGGTTGTCACGCTTGCAGGGGTCATTATGGAATACTCGGCTATAAGACCTGCAGGCGATGCCGGCCTCCTCCTTTTGATAATAATAACCCTGGGCGCTTCGATAATGTTGAAGGCCATTGCATCGCTTTTCTGGGGCACAGATCCCTTTTTTCTCCCTGATTTTTCGGGGGGCAGGGGGATCAGGATGGCAGGCTTTCTTGTGGAAGGACAGTATATGGTGATCATGGGCGCTGCTATTCTGGTTATGATCATTCTCGGTCTTTTCTTTAAGTATACACGAACAGGATTTGCTATGCGTGCCTGTTTTTATAACAGGGGAGGAGCAAGGCTTGTAGGGATAGACATAAAAAGGATATCTACCATATCCTTTGGGATGAGCGCGTTTCTTGGAGGTATATGCGGACTCCTTGTAACCCCTGTCTTGTCTATGAATTTTGCGCAGGGAACAATGCTCGGGCTTAAAGGGTTTTGCGCGGCGATTCTGGGCGGCATGGGCAGCCCCCTGGGAAGCGTAGCAGGGGGCTTGAGCATAGGCCTGCTCGAACAGTTTAGCTGCTGGTTCTCTTCTATATACAGGGACACCTTGGCCCTCAGCATAGTGGTTATCATGCTCCTTCTTAGGCCCCAGGGCATATTGGGAAAAGGCGAATGAAATATCCGGAACCCATAACCAGGGCGAGGCTTTACAGGGGACAGATCCTTCTTGCGCCAATAATCGCCTTCATTCCGATGGTCTTTGCAGGAAGGTATGCCTACCTGCTCGACCTTTTCAGCCTTTGCGGTATATATTCCCTGATCGTAGGGGGCCTCACGCTCCTTATGGGATTTGCCGGTCAGATCTCTCTCGGACACGCCGCCTTTTATGCTATGGGCGCCTACTGCTCTGCAATATTATCTGTAAGAGTTGGTTTTCCTGTATGGTGCTCGGCCTTGATAGCCATTATCATCACCTGCGTATTTTCCATGCTGATCGGTTTGCCTCTCATGAGGCTAAAGAGTCATTATCTGGCTTTAGCCACGCTATGCGTGGGGGTCATCGTTTATGAGGCCATAAACAGGTCTGAATCCCTGACAGGCGGCGCAAACGGCATATACAATGTCCCTGTGTTAAGGGTTTTCGGCAAAGACATGAGCAATCCTGTCCTGCGTTTTTATTTCATATGGGGGCTTGTGATCCTTATGACCTTATGGCTTTGCAACCTGTTTGAGTCCCCAATCGGCAGGGGACTTCGCGCCATTGAGTCAGATGAATCGGCTGCCAGGGCGTTTGGCGTGAATGTGGACAGATACAAATTATCGGTTTTTGTTGCATCAGGCATACTGGGCGCATTAGGAGGGGTCCTTTATGCCCACCTTTACAGCCCGTCCTATCTTGGGCCAGATGAGTTTAACCTGCTTTTTTCTGTCAAGCTTGTCGTAATGGTGGTAATAGGTGGACTTGGCAGCGTCTGGGGAGGCATAGCCGGCGCCATTATACTCACAACCCTGCACGAGGTGCTTTCACTGATTGGGGAGTCTTTTCACATTGTGCTTATTGCCAGAATCGAGCCTTTTCTTTATGGGCTTATCCTTGTCTCTATCATGATCTTTTTCCCCCAAGGATTTATCCCAGGTATAAAAAAGAGGATATCATGCATATGGAAAATAGGCGAAACATAGAATGGCCATACTGAGCGTTTCAGAGATAAGCCGCCATTTCGGTGGATTGATTGCAGTAGACCGTGTATCCTTTGACGTGGAAGATGGCGAGATACTGGCTATTATAGGACCGAACGGGGCAGGGAAGACAACAATATTCAATCTTATAAGCGGATTCCTCCCCCCTGCAGAAGGGCGGATCATGTTCAAAGGGGAAAGGGTGAACGGCCGGCCGCCCCATCATCTGGCAAGGAAAGGCATTGTCCGCACATTTCAAAACGCCCGTCTTTTCAAAAATATGACGGTTTTAGAAAATTGCATGGTCGGTATGCATCTTCATAATAAATCAGGGCTTGCAGCTATTTCTCTTCGCCTTTCGCCTGTGGTGGCTGAGGAGGCATCCTTTATAAAAAAGGCATGCCAGATATTAGACAGGCTGGGTTTGTACGTCCGGATACATGAAAAGGCAGGGGATATACCTTTTGGAGAGCAGAGGCTTTTGGAGCTTGCCAGGGCTGAGGCATCAGGGCCGGATCTCCTGCTTCTGGATGAACCCGCTGCAGGCCTCAACCTGTTGGAGACCCAGCAGCTTGCGAGGCAGATAAAAAGGATAAGGCAGTCAGGCATAACCATAATTATAATAGAGCATGACATGCGTATGATTATGAGCCTGGCAGACAGGGTTGTGGTGATAAGCAGCGGGCAGAAGATAGCAGAAGGGCCTCCATTTGCGGTGCAGAATGACCCCGCAGTCATAGACGCCTACCTGGGGGTGGCATGATATGCTGAAGGCTATACACCTTTGCGCAGGCTACGGCAACCTGTCGATCCTGAAAGGATTATCATTTCATGTAGCTCAGGGGGAGGTAGTGACCCTTATCGGCGGAAACGGCGCAGGCAAGAGCACGGTCTTGAAGGCTATTGCAGGACAGATCCCTGTCAGTGATGGGAAGATTTTTTTTAAGGGAAGGCGAATCGACGGGCTTCCGCCTGAAAAGCTCGTCAGACTTGGGCTTTCCCTTGTTCCAGAAGACAGGGGCCTTTTTTGGGGGATGACGGTGGAGGAGAACCTCATGTTAGGGGCCTTCCGGCTGCGTCTTGGCTCAAAGAAATTGAAAGAGACGATGGAAGACGTCTGGGAAATATTCCCAGCGCTTAAAGGCAGAAAAAATCAGGAGGCAAGGACTATGAGCGGAGGCGAGCAGCAGATGCTTGCGATTGCCAAGGGGCTGATGTCCGATCCTATGATTATGCTTATGGATGAGCCCTCTGTTGGGCTTGCCCCTATCTTGGTGCAGGAGATATTTTCAAGGATTGACATATTGAGAAAAAGGGGAGTTACAATTCTTTTGGTTGAGCAGAATGTGCATCATGCTCTTGATTGCTCAGACCGAGGTTATGTGCTTGAGAGGGGGCGGATTGTGCTTGAAGGCCCCAGCGATCAGCTAAAGGCCAATGACATGATAAAAAAGTTATATCTGGGTGTTCAGGATTGATATGCAGAAGCATGAAAGTGCGTTTGTTCTCGAAAATAGCCTAATCACTTTTCTTTATTTTAAGAGGTCAAGATATAAAGCCACGATAATAGCTAGTGCCGAAGAGACAAATATTAATAAATAATTGATCCTGTCTTTGTTTGAGCTTAGTGCGCAAAGTATAGAACTTATCATCTCGCGGTCCTCTGCTGCCAATGCCTTTCCTTGTGAGACCTTTTCCATAAGTTTGCTGTTAAGAATCAGACGGTAGCGCTGGCGCTCAATCCTGAATTTATAAATAAAAAAGACGAAAAATCCCGAAACGCCGATATACCATGCCATCTGTCCATATACAGGATTAAGGTGCGACAAAACGGTTACAACGCGCACGGCTATCGTAGCTATCATGCCGATAATGAAAAATAACCAGGACGCGCTGTTTTCCCTGCATCTTTTGAATTCGCTGCAATTTATGCATGTTCTATCCTTCATGATCGTAATCCGAATATCCAGGTTCAACGGCTTTGCGTAAATCTTCCCAGAAATTTTTTCTTTTTTCCGAATCTTGCGGGGACAATGCAGGAAATTCAAAAAATGGAACCTTGATATCTTCTTTTGATAGTTCCTCCGTTAATATTTCCGCCATTATTCCTCTAAGGAAAGGGTCGTCCGGAGAAGGATTATCAACCGGATTCGGCGATTCGGTTTGATATCTGTTAATTTTATGCTTTCCCCAATGGATTCCGCAGGTAGGGCTGTTTTCCAAACCAATAAAACAGACCAGCCTGTATTTGTTTTTAATAAATTCCCTGACCATAAGCATGGGAATTTTTATAAGTTCCTTGCAGTGATTTCTAAAAAATACATTGTCGTACTGCTGACGGCCTTGCGGATTGCGCATGAGGCCCATTGCGCTGGTTTCCGGACAGAGATACTGGATAATTCCAACGTGTCTTTCCATAAGATAGTTGGTCAACTGCTGAGATAATGGAAAATTTTGGCCTAAAATATGGACGCGGCAATAAGGGTTGACCAGGCACTGGGCTATTAAAATAATCTTTTTATCTTTTTTGCTCATTGATTAAACCTCCTGATATCCTTCTGCTTTAATATGCCCTTTGATAGCAGTTAATGACAGAGGCTTGAAAATAAAAATATGAAAATAAAAACTGTTTGTATTCTTTTAAATTTTGCGCTACTCTATTGTATAATTAAAAATGCAGTTCCTGTCAAATTTTGCCATCAGTGCAACATATAAAAGATTCGTAGCGGTTCACCGTGTTTCAGATTACAAGCCGTTTATACAATTTTATGTTTTTAAGGGGAGATGTTTTTTAGTGTTTTTAAAGGAGATAGTATTTGGCATTATAGGCGGCCTGGGGCTTTTTGTATATGGTATACATCTTATGGGAGAAGGTTTGCATAAGCTTGCTGGCACCGGTATAAGGCGTATCCTTAGATCATTGACCTCAAAACCTCTTATGGCTATGGTTGTTGGCGCCATAATTACAGCGCTTATCCAGTCAAGCTCCGCAACAACCGTTTTGGCCGTGGGATTTGTCAACGCAGGGCTTATGACCTTAAACCAGACCATAGGGGTCATATTGGGGGCCAATATAGGCACTACTATCACAGCCCAGATCATCGCCTTTAAACTCACAGATTATGCCCTTCCAATACTGGGCATAGGCTATGCCTTGAATTTTTTTTGCAAGGAAAAGTCATGGAAAAATATAGGCGAATTTCTGCTCGGCTTCGGCATGCTCTTTTTGGGACTCTCTATAATGACATCGGTCGTAAAGCCGATGTCTGGAAATCCTGTGATAAGGGGATTATTTATCAAATATGATAATAATATCCTGTTGGCCATGCTGACAGGAATTGTTGTAACAGCCATTCTGCAAAGCAGCAGCGCCACCACAGGCATTGTTCTGGCATTGGCCGCCTCAAATCTTATAACACTGAACGGCGCAATCCCGATGATCCTCGGATGCAATATCGGCACGTGCATTACAGCCCTCCTTGCGTCCATAGGGACGTCAATAAACGCAAAAAGAACAGCATGGGCGCACGTATTCTTTAATGTGATTGGAAGCGCATTGTTTTTGATTTTTTTACGTCCTTTTAGATTTATTGTCCTTCATTCATCAACAGACCTTGTGCGCCAGTGTGCAAACGCCCATACATTTTTTAATGTTATAGGCTCTTTTCTGTTTCTGCCATTAACAAATCTATATGCCACCTTTATAAGGGGAGTGATAACCGGAAAAGAGGATGTGGAGATAGACCATATACCTACATACCTTGAGAATCATCTCCTTAACACGCCTGAGGTTGCGGTTGACGCAGCCACAAAGGAGATCATAAGGACGCTGGATCTCACAAGGATTATGATTGCAAGCTCCATGCAGGGTTTTTTTGAAAATGATCCAAAACATCTTCAAAAGGTCGAGACACAGGAGGAAGCGGTTGATGCAAGGCGTTTAAAGATCACAGATTATCTTGTAGAATTGATGCAGAGACAATTGAGCGAGGAGGTGTCAAAAAAGATCCCTGCCATGATCCATGTGATCAACGACGTAGAAAGGATAGGGGACCATGCGATGAACCTCAAAAAATTGGCGCAACAGGAGAACGATTTAAAGCTCTGTTTCAGTCAAAAGGCGATGGAAGAAACAAGGGCTGCATATAAAGAGTTGATTGATATGCTGGATGTGACTTTAGATGCGCTTCGTGATAATGATATCGAAAAGGCCGCCCTTGTTCTGAAAAAAGAAAAGAATATCAACAGGATGAGGGATGAATATAAGGCCAATCATATCAACAGATTGGAGCAAGGGGATTGTAATGTCCTTGCCGGGGTCGTCTTTATCGATCTGCTTGCCAATTTTGAGAAGATAGGAGACCATTTGACAAATGTCGGGCAGGCTATAATGGATAGCCTGCAATGGTCAAGGCAGTGAGATCTAAAGACAATCAAGTTTTCAGTTTTCAGCAACAAGTTTACAGTGTCTGAAAACCCGCATAGAAAAATGGAAATTCCTATGCGGTCGGTAATTATATGGAGGTGATGTGCAATGAGGTGAATGGAAAACATTGTATGCCGTGTTTCCGGAATGGCTTACTTATTGGTATATATTGGGTATATGGGGGTTCATTAAAAGCGGATTAAGTAATTATGTAATAAATCAGGAAAATGGCATACATAATAAGAAAGTGGGATGCTATAGGTATATAATAATAAAACAGGTAGGAGGATAAAAGATGTCCCCAAAAAGGGTAGTGGGTATATTACTGGCGTGTTTTTTTTTGATTTTGTTGGGAATGGCGAATAGGGCCATGGCTGAGGACGAGGGTCCTATAGTCATTGGAGGGCTTTTTGACCTCACGGGACCTGCAAAGCACATAGGATTACCAACAAAGAATGTCGCCGACATGATTGTGGAAAGGATCAACAAACAGGGAGGCATAAACGGAAGAAAACTTGAACTGGTGTCAGCCGACACTGAAGGTGATCCAAGCAAGGCCAATATCGCGCTCAAGAGATTGATTACAAAGGATAAGGTTGTCTCCGTCATCGGCCCGACCCGAACGGGATGCGCGATGGCATGTATAAACACCATAGAGGAGGCAAGGATTCCCACTGTAGCATGCGTGGGAGGCGATCCGCCGGTAAAACCAGTAAAAAAATGGGTCTTTAAGACACCTCAGATGACCGCCACCGCTGTAGAGAAGATATACGTTTATTGTACTAAAAACGGGATGAAAAAGATAGGCATATTGACCGCATCAGATAGTTTTGGCCAGGAGGGCGGCGCGGTATTGATTGATCTGGCAGGGAAATACGGTATTGAGATAGTCGCGCAGGAGTCTTTCGATGTGAAGGATGTGGATATGACAGTTCAGATATCCAAGATCGCTGCAAAGGGACCTCAGGCGCTTATCTGCTGGACAATTGGGCCTGCCGGCGCTGTAGTAGCGAAAAATGCCTATTCCTTAGGCATAAAGTTCCCCCTTTTTCAGTGTCATGGCCTTCCTGACCCCAGTTATATCAAGTCTGCAGGAGAAGCCGCAAACGGGAATATCATGCCGTCCACCAAGCTGATAGTGGCGGATCAGCTTCCTGATACCGACCCGCAGAAGGCATTGTTGCTGGATTTTATAGATGAGTATGAAAATGTCAGGAAATACGGGAAGGTGAACACCCACTCCGGATATGCCTGGGATGCGGTGCAGATCGTTGCACAGGCCATTGAAAAGGCTGGCACTGAGTCTGAGAAACTGCGTAGCGCCATAGAATCTACCAAGAATTATGTTGGGGTCAGCGGGATATACACGATGTCCCCTGAAGATCACTGCGGGCTTGCCCTTGATTCCATGGTGCTTGTAAAAATTGAGAACGGGCAGTGGAAGCTGCTTGAATATTAGAGTATATCTTAAATGAGATGCGGATGTTCAGCCGGATTGAGTCGGCTGAACATCCGCATTAGAGGTGGCAATGATAGATAAGATGCTTTTGTCCGGAAACGAGGCCCTTGCGAGAGGGGCTTACGAGGCGGGTGTGACTATTGGATGCGGTTATCCTGGCACGCCCAGCACGGAGATACTGGAAAACCTGGTAAACTATCAGGGCGTATATACGCAGTGGTCTCCGAACGAAAAGGTCGCCCTTGAGGTTGCTGCAGGCGCTTGCTGGGCTGGGGCAAGATCGGTGGTTACCATGAAGCATGTGGGTTTGAACGTGGCCGCTGATCCCCTTATGACCCTGTCTTATTTAGGGGTGAAGGGGGGACTGGCTGTGATCGTATGCGATGATCCAGGCATGCACTCCTCACAGAACGAACAGGATACAAGGCATTATGCCCGCCTGGGCAAGATCCCTCTTCTTGAGCCCTCAGACAGCCAGGAGGCCAAGGATTTCGTCCGTTTTGCCATGGATATATCAGAGCGGTTCTGCACCCCTGTGATCATCCGTTCAACCACGCGTATATCTCATTCGAGGTCTCTTGTCAGTTTAGGTGAAAGGGCTGAACAAGGCCAAAAGCCTTTCTTTGTGAAGGACCCAAAGCGTTTTGTCCCTGTGCCTGTATATGCAAGGCAAATGAAGGTTCGGGTGGATAAAAGGCTTGAGGAACTGGCCAGTTTTGCCTCTATCCATGCATCAAACAAGGTCTTAAGAATGGGGGCAGGGCTGGGGATAATAACATCTGGCATCGCCTATCAATACGCAAGGGAGACCTTTCCTGATGCATCCATACTCAAACTGGGGATGAGCTATCCTTTTCCGGATAAGCTGATCCTGGATTTTTCCGAAACGGTTGAAAGCCTCCTTATCGTGGAGGAGCTTGACGCATTTCTTGAAGAGCATTGCCTGGCCTTGGGCCTGAAGGTGGAAGGGATAAAACACAGGCCTAAACAGGGAGAGCTAGACCTGGACAGGCTTGAAGGGATGAAGATGTCTTTCTGTACGTCGCACAACATTGTATGCGAGTCCAAAGGAAGCAGAGACATTGACATGAAACAGGAAAGCGCCGCTGCCCTTCCACCCCGCCCTCCTGTATTATGTCCGGGGTGCCCTCACAGGGGGATATTTTATGAGCTGCGCAAATTTAAACCTGTCATCATAGGCGATATAGGCTGCTACAGCCTGGCTGTTTTTCCTCCCCTTGAGGCGATGGACACCATTCTTTGTATGGGCTCAGGGGTAAGCAGCACATTAGGTCTGGAGAAATCCGGTACGGAGCAGAAGGTAGTGGGGGTGGTTGGGGATTCCACCTTCTTTCATTCTGGCATGACAGGACTCCTTGATATTGTTTACAATAAAGGCACAGCCACCATCCTGGTCCTTGACAACAGGACAACGGCCATGACAGGACATCAGGAACATCCGGGTACAGGAAGGACGCTTATGGGTGAAGAGACTGTGTGCGCAAATATTGAAGAAATAGCCAGAGCCCTTGGTGTGCGCCATGTAAAGACCATAGATCCATATAAACTTTCCGAAGTCAGAGAAACCCTGAAAGAGGCTTTAGATTTGGATGAGCCATCGGTTGTCATATCCAGGCGGCCATGCCTTCTTCTAAAGAAGACGGAAAGGGGCAGGCCTTTTAGTGTGGCAAATGGCCTTTGCGAAGGATGCGGTGCATGTCTTAAGCTTGGCTGCCCTGGGCTGGAGATGGAGAAAGGAAAAGAAAAGGGTTTTAAGGTAAGGATAAATCAGATGCTGTGTGTCGGTTGTGGTCTATGCGCACAGATATGTCCAAAGGATGCCTTTGTAAGGGATTAGGACTATATTTTAAAGAGTTCATGGAGACACGATGACAGCAATACACAATTGGAGCTTTGTATGTCGAAGATAACAAACTGTATGCTGGTAGGGGTAGGGGGGCAGGGCATCTTGCTTGCCTCATCCATGATATCGAATGCGGCCATGGCCTGCGGAATGGATATAAAAAATAATGAGGTGCATGGCATGGCCCAAAGGGGGGGCAGTGTGGCTGCGCAGATCCGCTTTGGCGAAGAGGTATATTCCCCGCTTGTCAAGAAGGGCAAGGCGGATTTCCTTATCGCTTTAGAGGTCATCGAGGCGCTAAGATATGCGGATTTTTTATCCCCGCAAGGAAAGGCGCTGGTCAGCACTCAGAGGATCATACCCACTACGGTGTCAGCAGGGCCGTTTGAATACCCTGATGATCCTGAGGAGCTGGTAAGAAGGCGCTTTTCTGATCCTGTGCTTTGCCCTTGTATGGATATAGCAGCGGGTTTGGGTGAGCCGAGGGCGTCAAACATAGTTATGACAGGCCTGCTTTCCAGATATCTCCCCTTTCCTGAGCAAATCTGGATTGATCTTCTAAAGAAACAGATAAAACCAGAATATCTTGCAGTAAACATTGAGGCCTTTGTGGCTGGGAGGCATTTCCATGAGCCTGTTTTGGAATGAAGGGATAGAAACAAAATCCCAGGATGAGATCAGGTGTATTCAATCAGAGAGATTAAAATCGGTCATTGAATGGGTTGCAGCGCGCAGCGAATTCCATAGAGCCAGGTTCAAAGAGGCAGGTATAGATCCAAAAGATATCGATGGCCTGGATGATCTTGTACATATCCCGTCTATGAGCAAGGCCGATTTTAGCGACAATTATCCATTAAAGATGCTTTGCGTGGACAGGAAGACCCTCAGGGAAGTCCATCTGAGCTCGGGATCAACCGGTGCCCCTGTCGTCATGGCATATGATGACCATGACCTTGATCAATGGGCAGAATGTATGGCAAGATGCTACAGGATGGCAGGCATAGAAGAAGGGGATACCATACAGATCACACCCTCTTTTGGTCTGTTTAATGGAGGCTTTGGTTTCTATCATGGCGCAAGGAAGGCAGGGCTTTTCATCATCCCCACAGGCGCAGGCAATACGCTCAGACAGATAAAACTTATGAACGATTTTCATGTAAAGGCCATAATGGGCGTAGTTTCCTATGGCATCAGGATCATGGAGGTGCTACAGGAAATTAATCAGGCTATTCCCAGCCTCAAGATCGGGATGTTTGGGGCAGAGACCTTTTCGGATTCCATGTGTGAGAAGATAGAAAATGGCCTCGGGATAGAGGCGTTTGATATTTACGGCATGACGGAAACAGGGGGTGTTGGCACCACAGGGATGGACTGCGGGGCCCATAACGGGATACACGTGTGGGAGGATCAATATATCCTAGAGGTTATAGATACGCAGACATTGAAGCCCCTTGCAGACGGCGAAGAAGGGGAAGTTGTGTTCACATCGCTTAACAGGCAAGCGATACCTGTCATCAGGCTCAGGACTGGCGACATATCGAGAGTTATCTCCAGAGATAGATGCCCGTGCGGCAGGACACATGCCCGCCTTGACCGGATCAAGGGACGTATTGATGATATGCTTATAATAAAAGGGGTAAACTTCTACCCCCGTCAGATAGAGCAGGCGCTGATGGACATAACGGGTGTAAGGAGCCATTATCAGATAATCATAGAAGATATAAACGGGGTAAAGGATCTGAGGATAAATGTTGAGGCGGATGAAGGCGTGACCGGATATATGGTGGAAAAACATCTTAAGGAGGTCCTTGGATTTAGCCCGAAAGGGGATGTATTCAAGCCAGGAACTCTCCCCAGACAGGAGGGAAAGGCCGTGCGTGTATTTTTTGAAAAAAGGGGAGACTGAAACACCCTGCTTATGAAGACTTATAAAGACTGATATCCTGACATGATAAAACCCATAGCCACCAACAAAAAGGCCATTCATGACTACTTCATCCTGGAGAGGATCGAGGCAGGCATCGTGCTGCTTGGCACGGAGGTAAAATCCCTAAGGGATGGGCATGTCAACCTTAAGGACAGTTATGCAAGGATAAACAAGGGCGAGGCCTACCTTATAAACTGCCACATAAGCCCGTACTCCTGCGGCGGCCATTTTAATCATGAACCTGAACGTACCAGGAAGCTGCTCTTGAAAAAGAGGGAGATAAAAAAGCTTCTTGGAAAGATGACGGAAAAAGGGATGACACTGGTACCTACCCAGATTTATTTCAAGGACAGCAAGGTCAAGGTAGAAATAGGGGTCGCCAAGGGTAAAAAACAGTACGATAAAAGGGAGACTCTTAGGGAAAAGGAAGAAAAGAGAGACATCGAAAGGGCTTTCAAAGGAAGACTCCAAAAAAACGTTAAACATAGATGATTTAATGGTCAGAATGAAGCATGAAGATTAATCAAAACAAGCGCTTGATTGTCATTTAGTTTAAAAATACTGGGTTACGGCTTTCGTCAAAATGACGAAAAAGGTAATTTTAATGCCCCTTTGTGAATCGAAGATTCATGGGTATTTTATATGAAAATTATCAAACAATACTTTGTTTTTATTCATTTTCATGCTTCGTTGTGACTGTAAGGTCATGGGGGTTACTATAAAGATAAAATTCCATTTCCTTAACTCTATGAATTTGATGGCCTAATAAAAATGACCTGTAACTTTTCAATAACCGTGTGTTAAAAATAATCAAATATATTTAATATCAATCTGTTGGCCTGACGATACCACATAATTTTTGAGA
The DNA here is from genome assembly GCA_016934595.1 of bacterium. Lineage (GTDB taxonomy): Bacteria > SZUA-182 > SZUA-182 > DTGQ01 > JAFGSM01 > JAFGSM01. The sequence goes on from JAFGSM010000264.1 coordinate 12,660, forward strand.
AGTTACAAAGACCTTTTATGGGCAAATTAGAATTGGCGCAGTTGACAAATATTTGGTTTGTTGGTAAAATTTACATTAGATATAGTTAATCATATTTTAAGGAGTAAGAAATGGATATAAAAAAGAAAGCTCAACTTGAAGCTCATGCTAAGATAATAAAGGCGCTGGCTCATCCAACGCGTCTATTTATGGTAGAAGAGCTGTCCAAGCAGGAAAGGTGCGTGTTTGAACTAACACAAATGGTTGGCGCGGATATGTCCACAGTATCAAAACACCTTTCTGTCCTGAAGCAAGCGGGCATAGTCAAGGATGACAAACATGGCACCCAGATTTTTTATAAATTAAAAGTGCCGTGCATCTTGAAGTTTATGAGCTGCGTTGAAGATGTATTAAAGATTAATGCCAAAGATCATCTGGCATTAATTTTATGAGCTATTGAAGGTTTCCGGAGCATTTCCAGAGATAACACCATAAGAGTCACAGCAATAACCAGGTCAATGTGCCACAATACTGCCATAATAAAATTATATCACCTAAAACCTGAGAGGGGTGATAATTATGTTACGTCAGAAAAAAAGGGGATATATTTGTGTTCCTGATAAGAAGCTGATTTTCGCATGTTCGGGTGGTTCAGATACAGGTGAAATCGCTGACAGGGTTGCCCGAAAACTGGACAAAGAAGGTTTTGGAAAGATGTTTTGCTTGGCAGGTATAGGCGGATGGATCAATTGGATCATAAACAAAACGGACAGCGCTTCTGAGATACTTGTCATTGATGGGTGTATGTTACATTGTGCGAAAAAAACTTTGGAGAATTCAGGCTTCCATAAATTTATGCATATCTGTCTTGCAGACCTTGGATTGAAAAAAGGCAGTTCGCCTGCCTATGAAGAGTTGATAGACATGGTAGTTTCAAAGATCAAAGGAACTTCTGTACATGAAATAGTTCAAGAGAAGGTTTCCAAAGCCCTTTAATTATGGCTTGCAGAGCATCATTATAAAATAAAGCCATTGTGGCAAAATATTAATATCCTGTAATATGGATAAAAAATTCTTACTGAAGTAGAAAAAGAGGAGAAATCTATGCGCAATATACAGATACTGGGTGTCGGGTGTCCAAAATGTAAAAAATTGGAGGAAAATGCATTGGCCGCAGCAAAGGAGATGAATATAGAATACGAGATAACCAAGGTGACACAGGTCTCTGAAATCATGAAATATGGGGTCATGGTAACGCCCGCCCTTGTTATTGACGGCGATGTCAAGGTGGCAGGGAAAGTCCCTTCTGTTGAGGAAGTAAAAAAGATACTTTCATAGACAATATATAAAAAATGGGCATATGTCTGGCAGATATGTTATTAACTCTACTTTTGCACTTTTTGTCTAAACTTATGAAAACATTGATAAATCATGCTGCTTTGTTTGGTCAGGCATCTTATTGAAAAAT
>JAFGSM010000024.1 GCA_016934595.1 bacterium
GGATAGTTTTAAGAACCCTGTTGCATTTCAGACTGTCTGTAAAATCGAATATTATCTAAAGATACAAAATGAGTTTCCAAATTTCTGTTATTAGGCTATCGGTCAATAAAGGAAATTTGCCTCGTGAAACCTATTCCCGCTCCATGAGGGGTAATCTCGGCATTAGAATAAAAGATGCTTTAATTTTATGATCATCATGCTATCCTACAAATCGCTTATCCTTTTTTTTGCGATCTACATAATCCTGAGCATAATACCTTTAACATTTGTTCTGGCTATGGGGGAAGGCAACATAAAGGAATCAAATAATATCATATCCCTCCCCTCCCCTACTCTTAAAGGCCATGTTTCTGTAGAAGAGGCAATCAAGAGACGCCGAACCAGGCGTTCTTTTTCTTCGGACCCATTGTCCATAATCGAGTGGGGACAACTACTGTGGTCTGCTCAGGGAATCACCTCTGAAGGAAATTTAAAAAAGAGGGCTGCGCCTTCTGCAGGCGCCCTTTTTCCATTAGATATTTATCTTGTTCTTGGGAAAAACTCATTAGACCCTATAGGAACGGGTTTTTTCCACTATCTTCCGGATCATCATGCCTTAAAACGTTTATCCAATAAAGATTTCACAAAAAAAATAGCGGAGGCATCCCTCTGGCAATACTGGATGGCTCAGGCCTCAGGAATGATCCTCATAACAGCCGAATATCCCAGAATCACCAGCAAGTATGAAAACAGGGGGATACGCTATTCCCATATAGAGGCTGGGCATGTCGCCCAGAACTGTTTTCTGCAGGCAGAATCTTTAGGGTTAAGTGTTGGCATTGTCGGAGCCTTCGAGGATCAATCACTCATAGATCTCCTTCCTATCCCTGAAGGGCATGAACCAATACTTATTATCCCTGTCGGGAAAAAAGCAAAAGAATGAAACCAGAACGTATCGGCATCGTATCAATACCAAATAGAGAAAAGTGCACCCGCCTTCTTTGCGAGATTGTAAAGTGGCTGTCGAAAAGGGATTTATCTGTATGCATAGACGTTGAAACATATACGGACATTGAGAAATCTCATCTTTTTCCAAAGGAAAATCTATCAGAATTTGTCAATTGTTCGATAGAAGATTTTCAAAGCCTTGTCGACCTTATTATAGTATTAGGCGGCGACGGAACGATGCTGAGGGTTGCCCGCCAGACAGGCAAAGCTGGCATTCCCATGCTTGGAATCAATTGCGGTGGTTTGGGGTTTCTAACGGATATAAAGGCTGAAGAGGCGATCCCTATTCTGGAAGAGATAGTCAATGGTAAATATACACTGGATGAGAGGATGGTTCTTCATGCACGTGTTCAGCAGAAAGACAATATGGACATAAAGTCCTCTTTTGCCCTCAACGACATCGTTATATATAAGGGTTCCCAAAGCGGACTCATTGAACTCTATGCCTCTGTGGACGGGAAATGGATCAATACATTCCTGTCCGATGGACTTATAATCGCGACCCCTACAGGCTCAACAGCCTATTCACTTTCCGCCGGAGGGCCCATTATACATCCCAGCCTCCACGCCATACTCATAACCCCCATTTGTCCCCATATCATTACGAATTGCCCGATCGTTATATCAGACCAGGGCAAGATCGAGATTACAGTCCAAAAAAAGTGGAAGGAAAACGATGATGGATGTCTTATCTCCTCAGATGACCAGATGTTGGCCCGACTTGCATCAGACGACCGGATCGAGATAAGCAAAGCAGCCCATACTGTCAAATTAATACAACCAAAAGGCAATAACTATTATCAAATTTTGAGAAGCAAATTGAAATGGGGTGAAAGGGGTTAGGTTTTGTGCTCAAAGAATTGCGGATCAAAAATTTTGCCCTCATTGATGAGCTTTTCGTATGTTTTGAACCTGGATTGAACATCCTTACAGGCGAAACAGGCGCAGGGAAAACACTCCTTATAAATGCCCTAAATCTAATACTCGGAGGCCGTGCCTCAACAGACTATATAAGATCAGGGGAGGATTTTGCAGAGGTCGAGACCGCCTTTTCAGTAAATAATAGCCATCCTATCTTCTCAAAACTCAAGTCTTCCGGATTTTACTGTTCAGATGAAGAAGATCTGATTATCCGGAGGATAATATTCAGGTCCAACAAGGCAAACAGGTGCTATTTAAACGGGCATCTTGCGCCTTTAAGCCTTCTAATCGATATAGGGGCATGGCTGATAGATATTCACGGCCAGCATGATCACCAAATTCTGCTCAATCCCGAACTGCATTTGGATATACTTGACCATTTTGCCGGATTAGAACCGATTGTGGAAAAGGTAACCCTCTCCTATAACGCATACAATGAGATATTACAAAAAAAAACCCGCCTCATCGAAAAAAGAGACGAGGCCAAAAGGGAACATGATCTGCTGGCCTTCCAGCGCGAACAAATCGACAGGGCAAACATCAAACCAGGTGAAGAAGAGGCTCTTATAAAACAACAAGATTTATTAAAACATGCCGCCAAGATCCAGGAACTTTTAACAGGAATAGACAGGGAACTTTATCAGTCGGAAGGCTCTGTTTGCGAAACCCTTGGCAACGTCAATGCGAAGATCAGGGAATTATCTCTAATAGACCCTCAATTAAAGCCTGTTGCCGAGATTATGGATTCACAGCTTATCCAAATCGAAGACATAGCTTATCAGTTGAGAGACTATGCCAACAAAAAAGACTTTAGTCCCCAATGTCTGGAAGAAATAGAAGAAAGGCTCGATCAAATATTTCGGCTAAAGAAAAAATATCAACTGACATCAGACGGAATAATAAAATTAAGAGAAGAGATAGAAAACCGCTGGCAGTTTCTTGAGGATTACGAAGATACTATAAATTCTTTATCTGATGATATGCAAAAAAAATGGGAAGACTTAAAAAATAAAGCAAGTCAACTTTCGAAGCAAAGGATGCTCTGGGCAAAAAGGATCGAAAAGGAAGTGGAGGCGCAATTGCGATCCCTTGAAATGAACCAGGCCAGATTTGTTGTGGCATTTTTTGATTCACAAACATCCCAGAACTGCCTTTCCAAAAATATCACATCCAGAGGATTCGATAAAATTGAATTCCTTTTTTCAGCAAATATAGGAGAAGAACCCAAACCCATTTACAAGATAGCCTCCGGAGGTGAGATATCAAGGGTGATGCTTGCAATCAAATCGTGTCTTGCCCAGGCAGATCAGGTTTTAACCCTGGTCTTTGACGAGATTGATTCTGGAATTGGAGGAAAAACTGCGGTGACAGTAGGACAAAAGATGAAAGAGCTTGCCAAGAACAGACAGATCATTTGCATCACACATTTGCCTCAAATCGCATGTAATGCTAATGCACACCATCTCGTCTCAAAAAGGATAATTAACGGCAAGTCCTTGACTGTTGTCAACCGGATCTCAGGAACCGAACAAATAAAGGAACTGGCCAAAATGATGGCAGGGGATCCAAAATCCGAAATAGCTCTACAGCACGCGACCCGGATGATTGAGCAATCAAAAGAATTATAATTCTCATTACAATTCCTTATCATAAATATATTATTTGCATTAGACTCTGGCATAATGTATTCTAAATAAGTCGTCAATTGATTAATCTTGATCATGAATAAAAAACAAATGGACAATATATTATTGATTTATAAAGATATAGATATATAATTTAGAATAATTTTACTCGCGGCAGGCAAAAATTGCCCTTTTTAGATTAATCACCTCCACAATCTGATTCTAAAGGAGTTTTTTCCAAAATGAAAAACAAGGTCTTAAAAAACGATCATTTCACAAGACAAGAAAATCTACCCCCCATGCACAAAGGGCCTGGCATTGCGCCAAGGCTTTTTTTCATGATCTTCGCCCTGCTCACACTTATGGTTATAAGCAGCCTTGTTGCATTCTGGCGGAACAGAACCGTGCATGACGCATTTGAAAAAATACTCTATGAAATCCCGCATGAGAGGGCCATAAATGATGTCCAAACGGCCATCACGGATTATATCATGCCAGCCAATGATTATCTTATCACCGGCGATCCTGTGGAAATTCTAAACAGGGATATCCTCGATGAAAAGGTAAGGCTTGCCTTTGTTGAATGTTATAGACTGGCAAGAGACGATGAAACGCCTCTTGTAAAAAGGGTAGAGGATGATTTTATCAAAATTAAAAACCTCTCCGATGAGATATTTTCCTTTAATGTATCCACAGACAGGGAGCTGGCAGGTAAAATCATGAAAAATATGGATAAACTGGCCATTGATTCCCGTATCCACGTCAGGGATCTTTTAAAGATGCACGATCAGCATATGGCAAGTGCCAGCTATGAAGCTGAGCAGGCGTGGAGGTCAACGCGGCGGTGGATGACAAGCATGTTTTTCCTTGCCCTGATTCTTGGAATGGGCCTTGCCACCTATATATCTTTATCCATACTTAGACCCCTTAAGATATTAGATACAACAGCAACCAAGATCGCGGGCGGAGATCTTTCAGGTGCCTTAGTGATAGAAAGGAAGGGAGAGCTAACAAGCCTTGCGGAATCGTTTAATCAAATGATCATATCGCTTCGCCACCAAATCGAAACGAGCAAGACCATACTGAATGCAATTGCTGACCCTGTTTTCACAGTTGACAACAACATGACAATCACTTATTTCAGCAACGCATGTGAGCGTTTGACCGGTTTTTCGGCTGAAGAGGCGCTTGGACAAAGGTGCAGGGATATATTTAAAAGCAATATCTGTGAAAATCTATGTGCGATAAGAAGGTCAGCAAGACAGGATAAACCTGTGTTAAACGTAGAGATCCAGATGAAGAATAAGGAATCTGATACAATACCGATCATGGCCAGCGCATCCTGCCTTAAGGATTGGAAGGGAAATATAATGGGCGGTTGCGAGGTGTTCAGGGATATCTCTGATTGGAAAAGAATGACTAAAGAGCTGAAAGACGCTGAACAGCAGCTTATACTTTCTGAAAGGCTGGCGGTACTAGGCCGCCTTGCTTCTTCTGTTGGACATGAGCTGCGCAACCCTCTGGCTGTAGTGCAAAATTCCGCCTATTATCTTAAGAGCAAGATCGGAGAGGATCAACCCAAATTAATCAAACATATACATATGATAGAAAATGAGATCGACAGTGCCAACAAGATCATTGAAGATCTTCTTGGCTTCTCAAGGACTAAAAAGCCCGAATTGATCCCCTTGTACCTCAACTCCACTATAGAATCTTCCCTACACAGGATCAGGGTTAGGGAGGATGTTAAGATCGATCTAAACCTGGATCCGGATATTCCCAACATGATGGGCGACAAGAATCAGTTGCACCAGGTGCTGGTCAATCTTATATCCAATGCCGAACACGCCATTGGAAAAAACAGCGGTCAGATCACCATCACCACGAAAAAGAGAGGCGAAAATATAGAATTAAAGATCAGTGACACAGGTTGTGGAATAGCAGAGGAAGATATAGGCAAACTCTTTGATCCATTTTTCACCACCAAAACAAAAGGGATAGGGCTTGGATTGGCAATCACAAAATCCATTATCAAAAATCATAAAGGGAAAATCGACTTAACCAGTGTTAAGGGAAAAGGAACCGATTTTATCATTACATTTAAATCCCAAACCCAATAAAAATATTATTCAGGTGCAAAATAACGATAAATTAAAGATATTAGTAGTGGATGACCAGCCTGGCATGTGTGAAACCCTCGTGGACATCATTGAAGATGCGGGGTATTTTATAGATTCGGCAGAAAATGGCATCATAGCCATTGAAAAAACCAAGGCATCCAAGTTTGACCTCATTCTTATGGATATAATAATGCCAGGGAAAAACGGGGTTGAAACATTAAAGGAGATTAAAAAATTCCATCCACAGGCGATAGTTATACTTATGACCGCTTACACCGCCCCTGATCTGATCATGGAGGCTCAAAAAGCAGGTGTATATGAATGTCTTGGCAAGCCTTTCAGTCCGGGGAGGCTCCTCAAGATTATAGAAAGATTAGACAAGGAAAAAGAATCGAATCTGAAAAAAAACAAGAAAGTATGTCAATGACAGAGAGCCCAAAGAATATATTGATAATAGATGATGAAATCGGAATAAGGCAGACTATCACAGACATACTGGAAGATGAGGGTTATACCGTTTTTGGCGCTCAAAATGGGTATGATGCTTTAAACGAGGTCAAAAACCGGTTTTACAATGTCGTACTTATTGATATAAACCTGCCTGATATCAGCGGGTTGGATGTGTTAAATTCCATAAAAAAGATTGACAGCGATATCTATTCGATAATGTTGACAGCCTCTGCCTCGATAGAAAATTCCATAAATGCGCTCAATCAGGGCGCATATGCTTATATAGTCAAGCCTTTTGATGTGGAGGCATTCAAGGAGACGATCAAAAAGGCGATCTCGGAACAAAAATTGGTCCTTGAAAATAAACGCCTTTTGCAGGAATTAAAAACATCCAATAAGGCCCTTATAAAGGCCAAAAACGAGGTGGACAATCTAAACAAGCACCTGGAGGCAATGATTCAAAAAAGGACAAAACAGCTTAGAGAGCAAATGGCATGGATCGAGACAATAATAAACAGCCTTGCCGATGGACTTTGCACCGTTGATAAAGACTGGAGGATCACGCTATTTAACCGCCAGGCTGAAATCATTACCGGATATAAGGCAGAAGAAGTGCTGGGCAAAGACCATAAGGAAATATTCCGGAGTTTATGCCATGATTGCACAAAACTTATGCAACAATCACTGCAAAAGGGGACAAATGTCTCAAACCTTGAGATCTATATCGAAAACAATTTCAGGGAACTGATACCCTTGTTGATAAGCGCCGCCCCAATCAAAAACAAAAACGGCAAGGTATTGGGGGCTGTACAAAATTTCAGGGACATCACAGAACAAAAACAGCTCCAGGAGCAGCTCATACAAGCATCCAAACTGGCTTCAATAGGCGAACTCCTTGCAAACTTCACACACGAAATAAAAAACCCTTTGAATGGAATGATCTTGTTTGCTACGCTTATCAGGGCAGAGGTTGACCCTAAGAGCGATGTATATAATTACGCCGAAAGAATCCTTGATGAGGGCACAAGGATAGGAAAAATCACTTCAGATATATTGACGTTTTCCCGTCAGGATAAGCAGGAATATAATTATGAAGACATCATATCAATAATAGAAAACACTTTGGCATTGACAGAGAGGCAATTGAATATGGACGGCATACAGGTAATACGAGATTTTGCCGATCCTTTGCCAAAGCTCAGGGTCAACCCAGGCAGGATTCAACAAGTCCTGCTCAATCTTATAAATAATGCGCAGTATAGTCTGAACGAAAAATACAAAGGCATTGACGGCAAAAGCAACAAAAGGATATTATTAAAGGTTAGGCCTCTAAAAACAATGGAGAAGGGCTGGGTAAGGATAGAGATAGAGGACAACGGAACAGGGATCAATCCCAAAAATCAAAACAGGATTTTTGATCCTTTTTTCACAACCAAACCTGTAGGCAAGGGCACCGGGTTGGGGTTGAGCGTCAGTTATGGAATAATAAAGGATCATCAGGGAGAAATAATTATTGAAAGCAAGGAAAGTGAATTTACAAGGTTTATTATCGACATCCCAGCCGTTGAGGACAGAGTTGCCGCATAATAATATTAAGAATGACACAGACGTCTTGATTATAGATGATGAGGTTTTTTTAGGCGAAACCTTAAAAGACCTGCTTGAAGATGAGGGTTATAGAGTAGCTTTAGCGATCGACGGGGAAAGCGGCCTGAGATTTTTAAAGGAAAATTCCTGTTCCGTGGCCGTAATCGATATTATCCTTCCCGACATAAGCGGCCTTAATATCCTTAAGACCATAAAAGACTCCAGGATAGACTGCCTTCCTATAATGTTAACGGCCTATGCAACGCTGGAAACCAGTATAAATGCACTGAATGAAGGGGCTTATGCCTATATCATAAAACCATATAAGGTGGAAGATGTAAAGACCACTATACGAAATGCCGTAGATAAACAAAGGCTCTCAAGAGAAAACAGGGCGTTGCTAAAAGATCTTCAGGAAATCAATAAAAATCTGAGTCAGGCAAACGCCCGTCTGACCGAACTGGATAAACTCAAATCCCAGTTCCTTGCCACCGTAACCCATGAGATCAAAACGCCCCTTACTTCCATTATTGGTTATACAAATCTATTATTACAACAAAAAAACCAGATGCTAACTCAGGCTCAAATGGATATCCTTCTGCGTATCAGACGAAATAGCCAAACCCTCGAGGATTTACTCGACCAGGTTCTTGATCTATCCAGGATCGAATCAGGAAAGGTACAGATACACCTTGAAACATTCAACATAAAAGATGTTATACAGGAGGCCATTTATATTATTGAACCTATAGTGATGCAAAAAAGGGTCGCGGTAAAAACTGTCATTCCTGATCAAATTTTGCCTATGCAAGCCGATCGAGGCAAGGTTAAACAAATTCTATTGAACCTTTTAACAAATGCAGTAAAATTTACCGAAATCCTGCACGCTGAAATTATCATACAAGTAGCGCAAACCAGCGATAAGATAACTTTATCGGTTAAGGATCAGGGGATAGGCATCGCATCTGAAGACCAAAAGGCCATATTCGAACCATTTTGCAGAGCAGACAGCGCCGTTTCCAAGAAATATAGAGGAACAGGTTTAGGCCTGAGTATTGTAAGGGAATTTGTAAATCTCCATGGAGGTACGGTTTGTGTAGAAAGTGAACTTGGTAAAGGATCAAAATTCTCCTTTACCCTGCCATTGCGGCAAGACAATCTTAAACCTCCTGTTCACCAATAAAAACGCACGTGAATCTTCGATTCACAACGGAAAATGAAACACACATGTCAATAAATTGGCACAAAGGAGGCTGAAAATCATAAACGATTTTCAGACGAAAATGCCCAAAATGAAGGCATCGAATATTTCCTGCATCGGGCTGGGAGGTTAACGGTCGCTTTGCATTTTAAAGGAAAAATGTGTTATCACAGGTAAATAATATCAAATTAACGATTGATAAAGATTGGTGCAAAGGATGTGAAATTTGTGTCATCACATGCCCCAAACACCTAATTAGATTGAGTGATGAATTGAATTCTTCAGGGTATCATTACGCCGTCATCCATGATTATGAACATTGCACCGGTTGCAGCATTTGTGCCATAATGTGTCCTGATATGGCCATACAGATATGGACAACGGACTAATTTGAATGACTAATTTATTTATGAATATTTTGACATAACTTTATAAAATGGTTTAATAAATAATGACCAATGACTTTAATAACAAAAGATTGATGATTGGAAATGACGCATTATGCGAGGGGGCTGTTCAGGCAGGCTGCCAGTGCTATTTTGGCTATCCCATCACACCTCAAAATGAGGTGCCGGCCTATATGTCCTGGCGAATTCCGCAAGTTGGCGGCATATTTCTCCAAGCGGAAAGCGAGCTCGCGGCTATTAATATGGTCTTTGGAGCGGCAGCGGTAGGCGCAAGGGCCATGACATCCTCCTCAAGTCCGGGGATCAGCCTCAAACAGGAAGGGATTTCATATCTTGCAGGTGCTGAGTTGCCGTGTGTAATCGTAAACATTATGAGGGGAGGGCCAGGCCTTGGAAACATTGCAGGTTCGCAGGGAGATTATTTTCAAGCGACAAGAGGCGGCGGACACGGGGATTACAGAACCATCTGCCTTGCCCCAGGTTCTGTTCAGGAAATGATGGATTTAACAAGGGAGGCATTCGATCTTGCAGATAGATATCGTATCCCAACGCTTATACTCAGTGATGGGATCCTGGGTCAAATGATGGAGCCGGTTATTTTTTCAAATGATTTAAATCTCTTTGACGATCTTCCTGAAAAAGACTGGGCGCTCACAGGGGCAAAAGGAAGACCGCCGCGTGTCATTAAAAGCCTCTACATGGGAGAAGGAGAACTTGAAGAGAGAAACTGGAGGCTTCATGATAAACATAAACGGATCGAAATGGAGATCCCAAGATGTGAATATTTGAACACGGAGGATGCAGAGTTTTGTTTGATCGCATTCGGGACTGCGGCGCGTGTCGCCCGGTCCGTTGTCTATCTTGCTGAGAAAGAAGGCATAAATTTAGGTCTTTTGAGGCCCATAACACTATATCCTTTTCCCAAAAGACCCATTAAAGAGCTTGCTCGAAAAGGGGTGCGGTTTCTGGTGATTGAAATGAACCTCGGTCAGATGCTTGAAGATTGTCAACTGGCAGTAAACGGAGTGACTGATGTGTTTTTTTATGGCAGGCCGGGCGGCGGCATATTCAATCCCGAAGAGATCCTGAAGGTGGTGAAGAGCTATCTCTAACTATACCATATCCAAAACATTGAGGCCTGTTTTTGTCAGGCCTAATGCATTAAAAAATGTGCCTTTCCGTTTCTGTCCGGGGTGTCATCACGGAATCATTCACCGTTTGGTTGCCGAGGCTATCGATCACTTCGGTATATTGGACAGGACAATCGGCATTGCGCCTGTCGGGTGCGCTGTATTTGCGTACGACTATTTCTCCTGCGACATCCTTGAGGTCGCGCATGGGCGGCCGCCTGCCGCGTGCACAGGCATAAAAAGGGCAAGACCCGATCTTATAGTCTTTAGCTATCAGGGAGACGGGGACCTTGCGTCTATAGGCACTGCCGAGATCATCCATGCTGCAAATAGAGGGGAAAACATAACAGTTATATTTGTAAATAATGCCAACTATGGCATGACAGGAGGACAGATGGCGCCTACCACACTTCTTGGCCAGAAGACAAAAACCACGCCAAAAGGACGAAGCGCTTCATCTGACGGCTATCCGCTAAAAGTCTGCGAGATGCTCGCCACGCTTGAAGGAACAACCTATATAGAACGTGTCGCCGTAAACAACCCGGGTCATACAAAGGAAGCCGGCAGGGCAATAAAAAAGGCATTCAAGGTGCAATTGGAAAACAAGGGTTTTAGCCTGATAGAGGCGCTTGCCTCATGCCCTACAAACTGGGAAATGAGTCCTGCTCAAGCAAATATGTGGATAGAGGAAAAAATGCTTAAGGTCTTCCCCCTTGGGATTTACAAAGATACATCAGAGACAAAAATATAATGATTCAAGATCTAATAATAGCCGGATTCGGCGGACAGGGGATCATGAGTATAGGTAAAATACTGGCCCTGGCAGGCATGCTGGATGACAAAAATGTTACATGGTTTCCTTCCTATGGAGCAGAAATGCGTGGCGGAACAGCAAACTGCACAGTGATCGTCTCCGATCGCGCAATAGGATCACCCATTGTGGCAAGACCCTGGGCTGCCATTGTTATGAATCAGCCATCACTTGAAAAATTTGCGCCTTTAGTAAAAGAGGGGGGAGTTCTTTTAATAAACTCTTCTTTAGCCGGAAATAAGATCGAAACGCCCATGAATCTTCGATTTACAAAGGAGAATGAAAATACCCAAAGGGGATTTACAGATGAGAGAAAAGATATTGAAACCATCCGTATTCCTGCCACTGAAATGGCAGACAAGCTCGGGTCGGTAAAGGTTGCCAACATAATAGCCCTTGCCGCCTTCTGTGCAAAGACTGAAATAGTATCAATAGGGAGCCTCGAAAAGGCCATGGAAAGATCTTTCTCTTCGAAAGACGCCGCCCTTTTGAGAATAAACCGTCTTGCCGCATATTCTGGACGTGAACATATCCTGGTAAATAAATGATTCGAAAAGCTTACATTAAAGAGGCCCATGCTATACGGGATATCATCAACAACTTTGCCAAAAAAGACCTCCTGCTTCCTCTGTCATTGTCAGAAATATACGAACATATAAGGGATTTTTTTGTATTTGTTAATGAAACACCCATGAATCTTCGATTCACAAAGGGGCATGCAAATCGCCCTTTTTGTCATTCCGGCGAAGGCCGGAATTCAGGATTCACAGATGAAACACAGACATCTATGTTCTCCACAAAAAGGCATGAAGATTTACAGCAATTTACAAACGAACCCCTTGACGATCCACAAATCATAGGAGTATGTGCACTTAATATAATATGGGAAGACCTTGCTGAGATAAGATCTCTTGCAGTCAATGAAGCGCATCAAAGGAAAGGGATTGGCACAAATCTGGTAAATGCATGCATTAAAGAGGCCTCGGATCTGGGGGTCAAAAAGGTGTTTTGTCTTACATATAGAAAGGATTTCTTTTCTTTGCTGGGCTTTAATGAAATCGACAAATCCCAGCTTCCGCACAAAATTTGGGCAGACTGTCTCAAATGCTCAAAATTCCCCGACTGTTCTGAAATTGCTATGATTTATGAGATCCAGCCGCCCCTTAAATAATCCCCTCATCCTTAAATATAACTGGCATCTGTTTTGCAGAAAAATAATCTGGGGTTTTTTATATATCTTTATATATCTTATTAAATCAAAAAGAAAGTATATAAAATGGGGTCTCAAAAGGGTTTAACATTTATTGAATTGGGGATAAGCATCTGCATTATCAGTATTTTTGCCTCAATTTCTATTGCTACGGTAATTTGCAGACTGCCGCAAATCCGCCTAAACGGCGCGGCAAGACAGATTATGGGGGATTTGATGTGGTCAAGGTCCGAGGCAGTGAGTCAAGGCAATGAATTTAAAATATTTTTCTTGAATAATCATCAATACCTTATACTGGATGACGATGACAATGACGGCGACATTGACAGCGGAGAGTGGACAGTGATCAAAGATATTCAGGCGGATTATTCAGGCGTGACATTCAATCCCATCCCAACGGTTGATCCTGTATTTCAACCAAGGGGAACGATAAGTGCATGTTCTATTGGCTTAAGAAATGGCAATGATACAAAAAGTGTAAAAATCAGTATTGCCGGCCGCGTTAAAATTGAATGAAGTTTATTTTAGATTTTGGTACGAAAATAGATTCTATTTTCATGATTCGTGGTGCCGCTAAAAAGCGGCATGGGTGTTTTCCATGAAAATACATTTTTACTAATGTGGGTGGCCAGTTAAGATTGGCCATGACCGTTTAATCAAAGGAAGCGCATTGATAATGAACGGCACTAAAAAAGAAAACGGATTTACCCTTATAGAACTCCTGATAGCTTCGGCAATACTAACTATAGGTCTGCTTGGCATGATATTTCTGATAACCACAGTGATATCAAACAACAGGATTAACAACAGGATGACTACGGCAGCGATACTGGCTCAAGACAAACTGGAGGATTATAAGAGATCAGGGACAGCATCATTGCCGGCGGCGGGGACGACAGTCAATGAAAACTACAATACCATTGCCGGTTATCCACTTTATAGGAGGGTTTCATCCTTCAGCTTAACAGATCCCAACAGCGCCATGAAAACGGTTACTGTAACAGTATACTGGGACTCAAATGTCAAATCTGTTGAAGTAAAGACAATCCTTTATAAATGAACGGGGTATGCATGTTAAGAACATTTGATAAAGATGAAAAAGGTTTTTCACTTGTAGAACTGCTGATAGTTATGGGAATCAGCAGTATCCTTTTAATTGCTGTTTACGAGACCTTTATCAGCGAACGAAGGGCAATTACTGCCCAGGAACTTATCACCGAGATGCACCAGAATGTAAGGGCGGCATTGGATATGATGGTGAGAGAAATTAGAATGGCAGGATATGATCCGACAGGGGCAGGCTTTACCGGAATCGTCAATCCCACATCATCACAAATCGGAATATTATTGGATCAAAATTCCAATGGGGATCATTATGATTCAAACGAAGACATAACGTATTCCTACGATAGCGCCAATCTCCGGATCCGCAGAAAAACAGGCATATCAGGGACAAATCAACCCTTTGCCGAAAATATCACTTTGTTTCACCTTGATTATTTTGATCCCAACGGCGCTCAACTTAGCAGTTCACCGGCTGATCCTTCAGTCATAAGACAGATAAAGATCACAATAACAGGACGGACTGACAGGGCCGATCCTGATTACCCAAGGAATAACGGCTACAGGATTTATACAGTTACTTCACTGGTGACGCCAAAGAACCTGGATCTATAACGTCCGAACATCAAGAAAACCTTCATGCAATTTTGCGGCGACACAAACATTTAAAATGATATGATTGTAACCAAAATGGTGCTATTATTAGTGCTATTATTAATTGAATACCTGGATATCCCTCCACGAAAACACATCGACATTATTAGAGTAAGTAGTATGAGCCTCTCCAATCGCCTCATCATACCAAAAGACACTGCTGTTCTTCATTTCCACCTGATTTGCCCATATCATGCCGTGCACGTAGGAAGAGTTATGCATCCAAACCTCCGCAAACGGCGCGTAAATCAACCCTTTAAACCCGCTGCCATGTTTGAAGCTAAGCCTATTGGTTGTATCGCAAAAGATGGAAAAATCCGTTGGTTTTCCTGAAATATTAATGGTCGAGCCATTTTTGGCATCGATGCCGCCGTGCATATAAATGTTTACCGGCCCGCTTGATGTATCAATATTTAGAGTATCGCCATTTCCAAGCACAAGCGATGTCAAGTAATAATTCCCTGCCGTCAATGTCACTGTAGTTCCACCGCCCCCTCCTCCTGTAGTATTGATAACATCCGCTACAATAGGAGGATTCGTGTTATCATTGGCAATCGAAAACAAGGACACCAGACTGGCGGCTCCCAGAGGATCTGGGCTTATCCTGGGCACATCGATACCGGCGGTTCCCGTAACAGTTGGGCAGCCTGTCGGTTTATAGACCGCCTCTGTTCCGGCGCCATCATCCCCTAATGCAACGTCCCCATCGATAAGAACATTGTTATGCACCTCCACATAACCGTTCGATCCAACGTCTCCGTTACCCAAAGAATTGTTTGGGTCAAGCGGGGCATTTGGATCTGTATTTGAATTATAGCTGTAAACACTGGCAGTACTTTTCAAATCTACGCCTTTGCCACCAAAGATGCCATAAGCCAAGCCCGGATATGTATCCCTTACAAAATCGACATCCAGCTCGCACAAGGAATTTCCGGAATGACCAATGGAGCGGAATCTGTACCGGTTATCTGTCACATATGTAAGCGTGATATTCGGATCAAACGAAAAGCCGGAAGGCACATTATGAAAAATATGCAACGGGCTATTGGCATCCGGAAGAGACAGGGTTCCGTCAGTCAACCCTTCGTCAATTCTGCATAAAGTGTATTGAACGCCTGCCTCTGCGTCATAAAAGGCCTTAATGCTATTTCTATAATTAACGGCAATTTTGGTATCAGTGGTTGTGGACATAACGGAAACAACCATAAGCAAGGATATTGCAAATAAGAACAAAAGGGCGATAACAAGAACCATCCCCTTTTCGTTATTTATACCCTCCGGATTGCCTTTTTTTCCAAAATTCATATTCATGTCCGCCATGTCGTTAAAAAAACATAAAATATAAAACCGCTTTTTTACGAAACCATCGATCTTGTATCTGTTAAAAATAAATACATCGGTCATAGAAAATATAAGCAATAACTATACCAGCTAAAGGTGGCGGCATTTCGGAACATGCATATCAAAAAAACTTTTGAGCAGTGGATAAATCCTTTTGGGGTTATTTTTTTTAACAGATTTGATCAAAATTTGAGCTATCATCGAGAACATACTGGTTATTATACTTTAAACGGCCACAATCTGAGTTTCTTAATTTGTAAATCACATAGGGAGAAAACGAATAACAATGTTTCAAAAACTTAATTTATGGCCGTTTAAAGTATATATTCAAAATTCAGACACATGGGCCTCTTCGCCGAGCATGCCCTTAGGCCGTTTTATTATTATGAATATGAGTAAAAGGCCAATAAGCACATAGCGTATATAGGGGGCACGGGTCTCAAACCCCCTTGGAACAACCTTGAATATCAAAAAGGTGCTCCATGACCATAGTGCCCAAACTATAAATGAACCGATAATGGCGCCTTTGTTGTTGCCCGTTCCGCCCAGGGTAAGCATCGCCCATATAATAAATGTGCCAAAAAGAGGCTCGAAAACGCCGGGCTGAATGGCAGCGGAAAAATGGGCGTAAAGGGCGCCGCCTATACCCATTATCATCGCCCCGAATATGAGCGACTGAAGTTTGAAAAAAAAGACATTCTTTCCGTCTGCGCTCACCATTATCTCATCCTCCCTTATGGCTCGCAGGACCCTTCCCCATGGAGAACGTATACCCCTTTCCACAGCAAAATAGATGACCGTCAAAAATATTGATACTATTACCAAATACAGATAATTATAGTAACAACGGGGGACGATATTATGGAGCGGCCTGGGCAGGCCAATAAGCCCCTGCGGGCCATTGGCAAGCCAGGATTCATTGTTAATAAAAATTCTTATACTCTCAGCGATCCCTATTGTTGCAATGGCAAGATATCCCTCGCTCAACCTGAGGGTGAGGATGCCTATAACACCCGCAATAACACCTGAAACAATGGCCGCCCCTGCTATGCCTAAAAGGAATGGCAAATTCAATCCGATCGCCTGCCTCACATAATTTGCCATAATGCCCACAGGCTTAGGAGATGTAATCAAGGCGGATGTGTAAGCGCCAAGCGCAAAAAAACCTGCGATTCCAAAATTCAAAAGCCCCGTATAACCCCAGTGTACATTAAGACCTATGGCTAATATGGCGTATATGGATGCCATTATGGCAAATGAAACAAGAAAATTGAGGACGCCTCCAAGCGACATACCCATAATTTTATATATGTCTCCTTCCAAAAATCCCTTTCGGTCTGAAGATTAAAACGGCAATCATGATTATAAAGGCTATGGCAGGTTTATACGTGGGAAGAAGCCACGCGGTAGAAACCTGCTGGGCTATGCCAAGCAAAAGGCCTCCGATAAGGGCGCCGGTAATGCTTCCTTTGCCTCCCAATATGATGGCAGCGAACAAGGGGAGGAGAAATATCCAGCCCATCTCAGGCCTGAGCTGTGTCTCTATTCCATACAATATCCCTGCAATTGCTATCAATGTTCCGGCTATGCCCCATGCCCATTTGATCATATACTCGGTGTCAATCCCTGATATCCTTGCCAAACCTGGATTATCGGCCAATGCCCTTAGAGCCTTGCCTTTCTTGGTCTTTGCCAGAAAAAGATAAACCAAAGCCACTGCCATCCAGGCGATGACTACGATAAAAATCTCATCGATCCTAAGCTTAATCCCTAATGGAAGGAAAGCCACCGTGCGCAGGCCTGATGAATAGAAATGAAAATCCGCCCCCCATATTATATAGATAAATCCTCGTAAAACCCATGCCACTCCAATAGATGCAATAAAACTGGTGATAAAATGGGCGCCGGAATGCCTCAATGGTTTGTAAACCCAACGATCAATTATTAAAGCAAGAACCACGGAAATGATAACCGCAGGTATAAAGGCCAATAAAACACCCCAGCAAAAGGAAAAGGGACCTACTTTCCCTTGCAGTATCCCCATATTGGAAAATAACGATGTAAATACAAAGGCGGTATATGCCCCGACAGTGATCTGATCCCCATGAGCGCAGTTGAAAAGATCGGTTATCCCCCAGATCAAGGTAAGTCCGATGCTGCCCAGGGCTATAATGCTGCCCAGGATTATTCCGTAAACAATAAGCTCCGCCATTTTTATTATTTGCCCGTAACTGCTCAATAGATTATGTTAAAAGTCCATTATAAAGAAGGATGAAAGGTTATTCCCGCAAGTTATTGAGCAGTCGCATTTGCCTAAATCATTTGCCTAAATAATGTTTTGCAATCTCTTCGTCCGCAAGCAAATCACATGCATTCCCCTCTGCCTTTTTCTCTCCGCCTTCCAATATATAGGATCTGTCTGAACATTTAAGGGCCTGGGTGTTTTGCTCTACGAGAAAAATTGTCATGCCATGTCCTTTTAAAGCCTTTATTTTCTCAAATATCTGATCCACCAGATAGGGTGCAATGCCTGTTGACGGCTCATCAAGAAGAAGCAAAACTGGGTTCAACATGAGTGCCCTGCCTATGGCAAGCATCTGCCTCATTCCTCCGCTGAGTTCACCTGCCCTGCTCTTCCTCCTTTTGGTAAGGTCAGGGAACATTTCATATATATCTTCCAAGCGGCCGCTCCAGTTATCTTCTCTGATAAAAGCCCCCATCTCCAAATTCTCCTGCACTGTCAGCGAGGGAAAGATGTTTTCTTCCTGAGGCACATAACCCATCCCTATTCGTGTAATCTTTTCAGGCGGCAGGTCTTTTATATCCTTTCCATCAAAATATATTATGCCTTTCCAGGGTTTTAAGATTCCAAAGATAGTCCTGAGCAGGGTAGTTTTTCCTGCCCCATTGGGGCCAAGCAAGGAAACTATCTGCCCCTTTTCAATTTTCAATGAAAGACCATGCAGAACAGGCATGCTTCCATAGCCTGATGTTATATCTTCAACCTCAAGTATTGTCATTTGGCAGCGCCTCCCAGATAAACCTCCAGTACACGGGAATCCTTTTTTATCTCGGCAGGCCCACCCTCCATAAGTTTTCTCCCCCTGTCCATAACTATAATCGGATTGCATATATCCATGACAAGTTCCATT
This sequence comes from bacterium, assembly GCA_016934595.1. Taxonomy (GTDB): domain Bacteria; phylum SZUA-182; class SZUA-182; order DTGQ01; family JAFGSM01; genus JAFGSM01. The sequence continues at coordinate 18,659 of JAFGSM010000024.1, forward strand.
TCATGCCCGATAAGAAATACAGAAACACCCTTTTCGCTTACCAGTTTCTGTATACGATTTGCCAGTATTTTTCTTTCACCAGGCGTCACCCCGGCGCCAGGCTCATCAAAGAGAATCAATTCGGGTTCGGCCATCATAGTTCTGGCAAGCTCCAAAAGCCTCTTCTGGCCTCCTGAAAGGTTTCCGGCATATTCATCTTTTAACTTAAAAAGGCCACTCTCATCCAAAACGCTCAGTGCCTTTTCCCGGATATCCTTTTCCTGCCTTCTTACAAGACCTCTGGAAAACCAGTTTCTCCAGAGCCTTTCGCCCTCCTGATCCGGCGGGACAAGCATAAGATTCTCCAAAACAGTCATGAACTTTAACTCCCTGCTTATCTGAAACGTCCGGCATAATCCCTTATGAAACGTCTGATGCAGCGAAAGACTATCAATCCGCTCTCCTTTAAAAAAAATCCTCCCTGAATCAGGCCTATAAAAACTGGAGATAAGATTAAACAAGGTTGTTTTTCCTGCGCCGTTAGGGCCTATAAGACCGGTAATCCGGTGACTTGCGACATCAAAGGATACGCCGTCAACCGCCTTTATGCCCCCGAAATGCTTGTTTACATCCTGCAGTGAAAGGATTATTGAATCGTTGCCTGAATTCACTACGCCCCTCTCATTATTATTTAGTAACTGCTCAATATCATGTGGAAATAGTAACTCATTGCCATTCGGAAGCCTGGTTCCCCATAATATATTGAGCAGTTACAATATTAGAATCTATCCGATAATCAATATCTTATCTATTTTTGCACTTTTTGTGTAACTCTATGAAAATATTGATAAAACATGTTATTTAGGTTGATCCTATACCTTATTGAAAAATATGACTTATTTTAAAAAAGTACAAAAGTAGAGTATCTTAAAAAATCATAAAATAAAAACCTATAATTTACGGTTTGAATTATAAAGTGTGACAGTTTGAAGATCAAGGATACCGGTTTTGATAGTCTCCTTTGCAAGGGAAAACCTCATGACTTTTAGGGCAGCCGCTAATGAACTGTCCTTGACGAATTCCCGCAAACAACTTTGATGGCCTCGTAAAAAGTAATTTTGATGATGAAAAAACAAGATTATATCGTTAAAATATATACCAAATTTATAATATTAAACTTATTTTTAAGGACATTTCAAACTTTTTACGAGGCCATCAACTTTCATTTGTAGGCTTAAGACATATGGTCGAAAAACTCCAAATCTTGGGCGAAGGCTGAACCGCTCTCGAATTTTGGGAATTAAGTGACATTTTTGCTTTAAAAGATATATATTATTTTATGATGATATGCTTTAAATAGATTTTTCTCCAACCAGGAAGTTATCTCATTAATTGCAATTCTAAGGAACGGCTTTTTTTTAATCCTTTAATTCAATTGTAATTTGTTATCTGAATATCTATAGATTGATAAAAGGATTGAATCAAGGCGAGGTTTATTACTCCGGATTTACGATAAACCCTTCTCGCTTGGCAGCATCGTTGAGTCTCTTGTCGAAACTCATAATGGGTAATTTTTTTGACTCTTCCAGGGTTGCCACTAAGGCAGCAGCAAGCTGCAAGGCATCTGAGGCTCTAAGGAGAGATGTACCCATAAGAGGCTAAATGCCCTCTCTCGAAAATACCGGTAGAGGACACTAAATACCTTAACCCTTACCATCTTCCAGACCATAACAAGGAAAATAGCTATTATTACAGTATCCCTTTAAACATGGGAGATGCCAGGATTTCTCTTCCAAATTCTTTGAAAACATCCAGGGCTTCCTGAAAATTTTGATATTCTTCATCGATATCTATGGCAATATATTCACGGATAAGAATATTCCTAAAACCTCCTAAACCCTTTATTTTATTAAAAAGCTCAGTAGATATTGCTCGATAAAGATTCTATTCTCTGCCGAATATCTTCAGCAAAGGCTTATATCCACGCCACCGTTCTTTTATTCCCATGGTCAGGATAATATCTTAATTTTATTGGCAAATCAAGGGATTAAGGATAGCAAATTATGTTTTGAAGTAACTGCTCAATATGTTATGGGAAATAGGCTTCTAAATGTCAATGAGTTATTATTTCCACAGGATATTGAGCAGTTACGTTTTGAAAAATATTTAGGAATCATATATACTATTTTTAAGATTGATGGCCTCGTAAAAAGTCTAAAACGCCTCCAGAAATAAGTTTAATATTATAAATTTGATATCTATTTTATCGATATAATCGTGTTTATTCAGCATCAAAATTACTTTTTACGAGGCCATCAAGATTTACCGAATTAAAAGGGATGCTTATTATTATTATCATTATCATCATCATGACAATCAGTAAAGGAGAGCGCCTGCCATGTCACGAAGGACGTATGTGCCTATTTTAGTCTTTCTGGTTGTATTTGCCTTATGTTGTCTTTATGGTTTTTCACATTACTACTGCATGGCTGAATCACCCTCGGCAGGGGAAAACGCCGAATTGATCAGGATAGGCGGGTATGATACCCCAGGAGAGGCGCGTTCCGTAACCATCAAGGGCTCCTATGCATTTTTGTGTGATGGTGATTACGGTTTGCAGATTATAGACATTTCTACACCCTCAACGCCTCGCCTTGCCGGCGCATACGACACACCAGGATATGCCTGCGAGGTTGCAGTCAATGGGAATAAGGCGTTCATAGCCGATTGCCGCATGGGGGTTCAAATCGTGGATATAACAGACCCTTCTTCCCCAAAGGGCATCGCTCAGCATGCAACAGGAGGTTATGCATGCGGGGTAGCCTTTCACGACAATTTCATCTATATCGCGGATAGTCAAAAGGGACTGCAGATCATAGACATCAAAGACTCTGCCGCGCCTGTTTTTGTCAGTGGATGTGAAACACCGGGTGACACTTGCGGGATATACCTGAGCGGGGATTTTGCTTATCTTGCTGATGAAAACAAGGGCCTTCAGATTGTCGATATAAAAAAGCCGGATGTCCCCTGGTTGATAAGCCTGTTGAAGATGCCTGGAAAGCCCCACAAAATTGCGCTTAAAGGAAATTATGCCTATATCGCTTCATGGAGCGCAGGGGTTCAGGTTGTGGACATTAGCGACACGAAAAACCCGGCAATTGTCGGTGTATATGACACCCCTGGAAATAGCTGCGACATTTCGATCATGGAGGGTTTCGCCTTTGTAGCCGACTGCGAGGCAGGGGTGCAGGTGCTCGATATCAGCAGCCCTGCATCTCCTCGATTCATAACAGGGTTCGATACCCCAGGGAATGCCAGGGGAATTGCAGCCCATAATGGATTTGTCTATTTAGCAGACGGAGAAAAGGGATTACACATATTTAAATTAATAGAGCTTTAATAAAACAAAGTCCTATCATTTAATACAAAGTCCTATCATTTATTGAGTATAATAATAAACCATTAATACAAAATAACGATTGTCCGATTGATGCGATCGCCTCCATGCGGGAGGATAAAGCAGTTATGGAAATGCGCTTATCCTTTATTCCTTGTCAATTATACCTTGATCTTGCAGATAATTCAGAACCTTTGCAGCGCTTTGAGCAAGATCCAGTTCACTGGTATCGATAACCAGCTCAGGATTTAATGGCTCTTCATAAGGGGCGGAGATGCCTGTGAATTCCTTAATCTCACCTGCCCTCGCCTTTTTGTATAACCCTTTCGGATCTCTCTCCTCTGCGACGCCCAGCGGGACCTTCACGAATACCTCAATGAAATCGCCTTTTTGTAGAAGCGACCTGGCATTGTCACGGTCTGCACGATAAGGGGAAATAAATGCGGTCATGGCGATTAAGCCTGCCTGCGCAAAAAGATTCGCAACCTCGCCTATACGCCTGATGTTTTCTTCACGGTCTTCAGGCGAAAAACCAAGATTCTTGTTCAAACCATGACGAATATTATCACCATCCAGGACAAAACTCAGGTGTCCCCTTTCAAATAATTCTTCCTCTACAGCATGGGCGAGGGTTGATTTTCCGGAACCTGATATTCCGGTAAACCAGATCACTACACCCCTTTGGTTAAGCAGCCTTTCTCTATCAGCTTTGGCAATGGCACCGTGATGCCAGGTGATGTTGGTAGCTTTTTGTAATGTCATCTGTCTCTCTCCGTTTGCTTTCGAAAATAGCTTATATTTTCATTATTCATGGCGGATCACACACCCCTAATGTTTGTCTCGAAAATAGCATCCTATTTTCATAGTTCGTGGCGGCCTGAAAAGCCATGAGCGTTTGTCTCGAAAATAGATTCTATTTTCATCCTTCGTGGCGCCGCAAAGCGGCATGAAGGTTTATTAAGAAAATAAAGATATGCCTTCCTTTAGTATGTTAATGATAAAGGAATTTTTCTCTTTTATCATACAATCTACTTCTTCTTTGTTATAAACCAATACATCGAGAGGAATCTTTAAATCAAATTCTTTTGTAAATTTAGATATCCTTTCAAAAGAGTTCTCTTTCATATTTTTAGAAATAATGACGATGTCAATATCACTTGTTCCGATTTCTTCTTTTCTTGCTATCGATCCAAATAATATTATATCTATAATTTCAGGGTATTTTATCTTTAACGATTCTGCTGATTTTTTTAGAGTTTTGATGAGTTCTTTTCTATTGATTGATATAAACTTCACAGAACCTAAGGATTGCTTCTGCAGCATCTAATGCCTCCATAGCTATCTTTCGATTATAGTAATCACCCGGTTTCCCAACGCTAAATCCATTAGGGTATCGTGTTGGAATATAGAAGGTGTCGAGCATCTGTGCCGACTCAATAAGTTCATTAGAAATCTCGATTTTTTCTTTAAGAAACTTAATAATATTCGTAATCGAATGTCCCCAAGTATCTATGCCTAATTTTAAGCAAAGCGCTTTTGCGGACTTTTCTGCTGATTGCTGTAATGTAAAACAAGCCCATTCAAAAAATTCATATTGAATATCAAGCCTCGCTCTATCTAAATCTCTTTTTGCCTGATCTATCCAATCTTTGCTTCTATTCATTTATTCATGTCCTTTTTTTGAATTGAAGATTTCCTGCAACAAACAGTATGGAATCTTATAAATTTTAGGAATTAGATTTCCGTTTATATTTGCACGCCGCCTCTGATCAAGCTAAGAAGTTAATAAGCGCTTTGAATTTTCAATACTTTCTAAAACAAGAATATAGTTTTCGGGTATTCTTGTCAATTCTATTAATATTAAAATAAAAAAGGGATTAACGATAATCAGTTAATCCCCTGAATTTACTGGGGTGGATGGCGGGACTTGAACCCGCGGCCACTGGAGCCACAATCCAGTGCTCTGTCCAACTGAGCTACACCCACCATATTTATTAAGACTTCTTTTAAAAGCCATGCAGCGGATATTTATAAAATCACATAATTGACCGGGTATCTCAATAAAACATGGCTTTATGCTTGTCATGTTTGGTTTATATGGATCGTATTATTATCGATTTGCGCTCAAAAGTCAATCTCGTCAAATTGATATATAGAGTTAGAAATCACATGTAAACGGTAAAATAGCCTTATACCCTTTTATCCAAATATACCCCCATTCCATCCCCAGTCGGAGGCCGGCACATCGATAAAATTTATATAAACCTTTTCAGCAGGGATACCTAATGATTTTTCAAGCAGGTCACAAAACTTCCTGGAAATCCTTCGGTTTACCTCGCTATTTAGCCCGCCGATACTCTTTAGCTCGGCATAAGCCCCTTCTCCATATCCTCCCGAGATCATTATCGACGTATTCTCGATGGTCACCATAACATATTTTTCAGGCTTTCCCAAGCATTCTGCAACCAGCTTTGAAATCGATGCAAGCAAATCCTTTTTCTTTTCATCAGAAAGATTAATAGACAATTTTACCTTCATTAACGGCATCTTTACTTTACCTCCCTTTTTTGAATTTTTTACACACAGTGTCCTAAAGTCGAAATTAATTATAGCATAAAAATGCCAGGTCACGATTTTCAGATGAAACGCCCATTAATCTTCGATTCACAAAGTTGAATGAAAATAACCTTCTTCGTCATTCCGGCGAAAGCCGGAATTTAGGATTTTCAGATGCAATGGAGATCAAATGTAAAATTTTAGGATCAACATAAGGCAACTGCTCAATATCCTGTGGAAATAGTAACTCATTGCCATTTAAAGGCATAGTTTCCCATAACATATTGAGTAGTTACAAAATTAGGAGAAAAATGCCCAAAAATGATTCCAAGATCAAGACAAGGGGTTTTTACAAACGCCGTTCTATTATGAAATTTTTGACTAATATAAAAGATATTTTTACAGATTGGGATTTAAATAGCCCATAAATCCTCTTTCTTGACATATCCGATTTTTATCTGTTATCATAGAGTTCGTTATAATATCTCATTTTTCTTTTTACTGTGGCTGAAAGGGATTTAAATTTAACGTAAAATAAAACCCTATTCTATCTCCCTTTAGAAAATTCATGCCTGCATTAGGGTTTGTTCATAAAATAGCGTTCTATTTTTCATGCTTCATAGCTCTGCAAGGTGGCATGAGGGTTTGCCTAGAAATAAAACAGCATTTTAATAATCTTATTAATAGAACTTCCCATAATTTGTCAGGAGAAAAAAATGGCTGATGAACAAAAAACAAAAAGGGTTTTAGTCCTCGATGATGATCAGGTGGTTTTGAATACTTGCAAGGACATCCTGGACGAAACGGAGATGGAAGTAATCACAACAACTTCAGTGGAGGAGTGTCTGGATATTGCAAACTCCTTGGAAGTGGATCTTTTTGTGACGGATATAATGATGCCTGAACTGAACGGTGTGGAGGTAGTGAGGCGTTTGAGGAAAAACAAGCCTCATCTGACGGTCATTGTGATCACAGGATATCCGTCGATGGACACCGCCAGAAAATTTATGAAACTAGGCGCATATGATTATATTCCAAAGCCGTTCACCCCTAAGGAGTTCCTTGATACTGTTTTAGAGGCCCTCAATAAGCTCGACCCTAAAAAGGCCATCAGAGAGACACTTGTTTTTGAGATACTGGACCGCACAGCGGACGAACCTGATTTTCTGGACCGTATATATATAGAGGGCTCAGATGCTCTCAAAGACTATAATATAAGCAGGGAAGCTAAAGCTGCCATAGTCAGCGGCGATGTGAAATGGATAGAAAAAAATGTAGGCGAACTAACCGAAAAACAGATGCTTGTGCTGGTTGGCATGCTGGAAAGGGAAATCTGGTAAGGCGAGGATTGTTTATATGGCTAAGTTGATTCTTGGCGTCTGGCAGGACAAGCTTATCGACAACCGCAACATTGATGAAAGCTCGATCGAAGACACTTTTCCACAATTGCAGGAATTTGAAGCCGGTAATCCGGTCAGGGCATTTATAGGGTGGGACGGGTTTTTTATTTTTGATCCGGATGTCCCTGTTGTTGATATGACAAGGGCTTATGTGGAAAAGGTACAGGAGGAAAGTTGCGGATACTGCACCCCGTGCAGGGCAGGCACAAGGATAGTGGCAGACAGGCTTAAAAAAATAGCCGGCGGACTGGGAACCAAAGAAGACCTTTTAACTATCCGAAGGCTTGCTCATGTCATCAGGGATACATCCTTATGCGAGCTTGGACACACATCCATGAACGCCCTGCTGAAGCTGATGGAATTGATGCCTGATAAATTCAATGAGCCTGTCTTGAACAGGCAGCCGGCAAAGCGGGGAGTATATCATTCTATTGCCACAGCGCCCTGTATAGAGGCATGCCCCGCCCATCTTGATATCCCAAGTTATATCGACGCCATAAAAAGCGGAAATTATTATGAAAGCCTGGCCATAATCGCCCGCAGAAATCCGCTTGCAGGCATCTGTGGACGTGTCTGTGTCCGTCCCTGTGAATTCTCATGCAGGCGCTCACAGATGGATGATCCGGTCTCCATTAAATACCTGAAGAGATTCGTAAACGACCAGATACTTTCTTATGCGGCAGCGCGTTTAAAACCGGCAAAGGCTGCGCTCCTGACTAGCGGCAAAAAGGTGGCTGTTATAGGCGCAGGCCCATGCGGACTGACCGCAGCCTTTTATCTCAGGCAAAAAGGACATATGGTAGAGGTGTTCGAGGAACTCGAAGAACCAGGAGGCATGAGCGCTATCGGCATACCTGACTACAGGCTTCCCCGCAATGTGATAAGCGCAGAGGTGCGCAGAATGGAGGAAACAGGGGTCAAGTTCACCTATGGTATGCGCATAGGCCGTGACAGGACATTAAAAGATCTGCATGAAACCTATGACGCCGTGCTTATCGCTATAGGCGCCCACGGAAATAAAAATATAGGGATGTCAGGCGAGGAAGAAAAACCTGCCGGCTATATACCCGGCATAAAATTCCTGAGGGATATCAATATATTGCATCCGATAGGAAAATTTGAGCGTCCGGAAGGAAACCACGCTGTTATCGTTGGAGGCGGCAATGTGGCTATGGATTGCGCCCGCAGCGCAAAGCGTCTTGGATATCCAAAGGTGAGCGTCATTTATCGCCGGACTGAGGCGGAGATGCCCGCAGATCATGAGGAGGTTTGTGATGCAAAACTGGAAGGGATAGAATTCCTCTTTCTGACCCACCCGAAACGTCTGGAAATTAATAACAGCAGGGTTGCCGGTTTGACATGCGTGCGGATGGAACTTAGCGAACCTGATGCATCCGGCCGCCGCAGCCCTGTTGAAATCAAGGGCTCTGATTTCCTGGTAGAGTGCGATATTGTTATCCCTGCAATCGGTCAGGTCACCGACTTTTCTCTTTTCACAGAAGATTTCCCAATAGAGACCACTAAATGGGGGACTATAAAGATCGATGAGGAAACCATGATGACCAACAGGGAAGGTATATTCTCAGGCGGTGATTCTGTCAGCGGCCCTAAGGCCCTGATCGACGCCATGAGCCAGGGTCTTTATGTTGCGCATTGTATCGATCAGTATCTTAGGGGTGAGAAGATCAAAATGCCTGAAAGCGAACGTATATTTCGCCTCCTTAAGACAATGGACCTTCCTGAACCGCCTGTAGACCGTGTAGGCAAAAAACCCCGCTGCCCTCTTTCAACAAGACCTGTTGAGGAAAGGATCTCGGATTTCAATGAGATAGAATACGGATATTCGCCTGAGGAAGCTATAAGGGAAGCAGAACGCTGCCTCAGGTGCTACCGCATCGCCATGTTCGTAACGGAGAAATGATCTACATGAGCAAAGCTGCCAAAACAGAAAAAAATCCAAATCAATCCAACGGCACAGAAAAAGAAATAAGTCTATCCATCGATGATCAGGATGTTATTGTATCCAGGGGATCCACTATCCTTGACGCAGCCCGAAAAAAAGGTATCAGAATCCCCACACTGTGTTATCATCCTGCCCTCCCCCCTATCGGTTCATGCCGTTTATGTGTGGTTGAAATCGAGGGCATAGACCGTCCTGCCACCGCCTGCAACACAGAGGCGCTTGAAGGTATGAGGGTGACTACCAGATCGGAGCGCCTGTTTAACCTCAGGCGGGAGGTCATAAAAATGATACTTGCCCATCACCCCCTCAACTGCTCGCCATGCCCGATAAACGGGGAGTGTGAGCTTCAGGACCTTGCCTATGAATATGACATCTCTGAAATGGATTCTGACGAGTACCGGATACAGATCGAAGAATTTCCATGGAAGCCCTTTTCCACGCCAATACTGGACTATCATCCGAGACGATGTATCCTGTGCGGAAGGTGTGTCAAGATATGTTCTGATATCAGGGGCCTGGGAGCCATAACAATGGATGGTGCAGGGGCAAAGGCATTGATAAAACCAGTGATGGCTGATGATGATGCTGCATCTTTATGTATCTCCTGCGGTGAATGCATGAGGGTGTGCCCAGTAAACGCCATCGAGGAGCGAATGGGCGGTATAAAAGGGAAGCCATGGGAGACAAAAAAAGTCCAGACAACCTGTACCTATTGCGGAGTGGGATGCCAGCTTGATTTAAACGTGGTGAATAACCGTGTAGTTGGTGTTACCACAAGGGATGAAGCAGGTGTGAACAAGGGCCGCCTCTGCTCTAAAGGCCGTTTCGGTTATACCTTTATCCATAGCGAGGACAGATTGATCAGGCCTCTGATCCGCAACGAAAAAGGCGGGCTTGAAGAGACGACATGGACCCAGGCCATGACCCATATCGCCCGTGAATTCAGGCGCACAAAAAAGGAATACGGGCCTGACTCCCTTGCGGGCCTGTCAAGCGCACGTTGCACAAACGAAGAAAACTACCTCTTTCAGAGGCTAATCAGACAAGTCTTCGGCACAAACAATGTTGATCATTGCGCCCGTCTCTGACACTCTTCTACGGTGGCCGGTCTGGCCGCAGTGTTCGGAAGCGGGGCGATGACCAACTCAATAGAAGATATAGAAAAGGCTGATGTGATCCTGATAACAGGAACCAATACCACGGAAAACCACCCGATAATTGCGCAGGGGATAAAGCGGGCTGTAGAGCGCGGCAATACCAGGCTTGTGGTGGTTGATCCAAGGCGGATAGACCTTGTGAACCAGGCAAACTACTGGCTGCGCCAGAGGCCAGGAACGGATGTTGCCTGGATAAACGGCCTGATGCACTGGATCATAAAGAAAAACCTCCACGACAAGGAATTTATTGCGCAGCGGTGCGAGGGTTTTGAAAGGCTCGCTCAAGAGGTGGAAAAATATACACCTGAGTATTGCGAGTCGGTCACAGGCATACCATCGGAAGATATAAAATCCGTGGCAGAGCTTATTGGAAGCGCTGAACGTACCTCCTTCCTTTATGCCATGGGAATCACTCAACATGTCACAGGCACGGACAATGTCAAGTCCATAGCAAATCTGGCTATGATCACAGGCAATGTCGGAAGGTACGCCACAGGTGTCAATCCCCTGCGTGGACAGAACAACGTCCAGGGGGCCTGCGACATGGGCGCCCTGCCGAATGTATTTACAGGCTATCAGCCTGTCACCGATCCTGATGCGCAAAAGAGATGCAGGGATGTATGGGGGGCGGAAACCCTTCCTGACAAAACAGGGATGACCTTAACGCAGATGACCCCTGCCATACTAAAAGGCAAAATAAAGGGCATGTACATCATGGGCGAAAATCCGGTCATTTCCGACCCCAATTCGAGCCATGTTGAGGAGGCCCTGGAAAAGATAGGATTTCTTGTAGTCCAGGATATCTTTCTTACTGAAACAGCAAGGTTTGCAGACGTAGTGCTTCCTGGAACAACCTGGGCTGAGAAGGATGGGACGTTCACAAACACAGAGAGGCGCGTCCAACTGGTTAGGGCAGCCATAGATCCAGTTGGACATAGCTTCCCGGACTGGAGGATATTGCAGCGTATAGCTCAGCTTATGGGAACCCCGATGGACTTTTCCTCCCCTGAGCAGATATTCAATGAGATAAGACGCGTTACACCCATTTACGCAGGCATAACATATGCGAGAATAGAAAAGGAAGGAGGAATCCAATGGCCGTGCCCGGATATAGACCATCCAGGAACTCCCTACCTTCATAAAGACGGCTTCAAAATTGGAAAAGGCATCCTGACCCCCATATCATACAAACCTCCTGCAGAGATTCCCGACAAAGGCTATCCCCTGCTGCTTACCACAGGGCGTATGCAGTTTCATTACCACACAGGCACGATGTCAAGAAGATGTAAAAGCCTGAACACCCTTGCCCCTTCTCCGCTTCTTGACGTCCATCCTGAAGACGCCAAGGCGCTGGGACTCATGGAAGGCGATATGGCAAGGGTTTTATCCCGCAGAGGGGAAATAGAAACAAGGGTTCATATCACTAAAACAGTCAACCGGGGCGAGGTGTTCACTACATTCCATTTCAGCGAGTCCCCTGTCAACCGCCTTACAAACGACGCCCTTGATCCGGTTGCCCAAATACCTGAATACAAGGTCTGCGCTGTCCGTGTTGAAAAGATTTGATTCATGTTAAAAAGATTCGATTCTTATAGAGAGCAATTTAAGATATTAAAGCCCTATTACCGCAGCTTTGGTTTCAAGATCCTGGTTTTTATCGGGATGGTCCTGATCCTTCTTGTAAGCATCAACACCTGGTACAATATACATATACAGGAAAAGCAGCTCAATGAGGAAATCCTTATTGCTATGGATAATATAGCCCAGACGGTTAAATTTTCAACAAGGCTGCATATGCTTGAAAACAAAAAGGAAAAGGTGCAGGAGACAATAAACTACATTACGGAAAAGACCGAAGGGATAGAGAGAATAAGAATTTTTGATAAAAATGGCAGGATAAGGAAGACTACCTTATCAGGTGAAAGGGGCCGTATAATAGGCAAAACAGCCTATCAGTGTCTGATTTGCCATGAAGAAGACAGGGCTATGGAATCGGCCGGCCGTGACAGGCGCATACAGGTTATGCAATCAGACACAGGCGGATACCGTGTTGTCAGCCTCATAAATGCCATTTACAACGAAAAGAGCTGCTCAAAAAACTGTCACGAATTTCACCCGGAAACACAAAAGGTCCTCGGAATTTACGAAGTGACTATGTCGCTTAAGGATGTGGATGAAAAGATCACAAGCAACAGGAGGCATCTCATCCAGTTCAGCATTATATTATTTGTGGCTATTATGATAAGCCTGGCGGCAATGCTTTTTTATTCCCTCATCCGGCCATTGAATGCACTCTTAAACGGCATAAAGAATATATCAGGAGGGGATTTCAGCTCCGAGATACCTGTTTACAGCAAAGACGAATTCGGGCGTATTGCACAGTCTCTAAACAACATGGTTGAAAAGATCAGAAAGGAAACCGCATACCGTAATCTCCTTTTTTTCGACAATATCACCCCGGAACGGCAGGAAGGAGACGAAAACAATCAATCACATTCACAGGAAAACGTCAATCAAACCCATGTCAAAGACGTCCCTGACATACATAAACAAAATGGATTTGGATCCACCCTGGATAAGCAAAATGGGTTCGGATCCACATTTGAAGAGATATACGAACGTATCAGGGACGAAACGCATATGAAGGTCGTTAGATCTGTCAAGCTTGCTTCCCTCGGCCAGCTTTCCGCAGGCATTGCGCACGAGATAAACAACCCGCTGACAGCGGTATTGAGCTATAGTTCCCTGCTTCTTGATAAGGCAAAGACGGATAAAGAAAAGCAGTGGCTGGGCATCATCGTTGATGAGACAAAGAGATGCAGAAATATCGTGGCCGGCCTCCTTGAGTTCTCAAGACAGTCCGCGCCTGAAAAGGTAGCAACCCAGGTCAACGATATTGTGGAACGCGCTGTATCACTTGTTGAAAACAAGGAATCATTCTTTAATATAAAGATTGTTAAAAAGCTTGACCCTGACTTGCCTAAATTAAAAATAGACAGGGGGCAGATCTACCAGGTGCTGACGAACCTGATCATAAATGCGGGAGATGCCATGAATGGGAAAGGGACATTGACACTTGAGTCAAGAATCCATACAATTGAATCAAAAGTTGCCGAGCCTCGCCGGTTTGTAGAAATATCGGTAAAAGACACAGGCTGTGGTATTTCTGAAAAGAATATAGAAAGGATATTCGACCCGTTCTTTACCACAAAAGGGCCTACAATTGGAACTGGCCTGGGTCTCTCCATATGCTTTGGAATTATCAAGCGCCATGGAGGCAATATCAGCGTCAGCAGCAAGCAAAACGAAGGCTCAACCTTTATTGTTCACCTTCCTATCGAAACGGAGAATATTGATGGACAGGATTAAGTTGCTTATAGTAGATGACGAAATAGTAGTGCAACAAAGCTGCGTTGACATCTTCAGCGAAAAAAGTAACCGCTATGACATCACAACGGTTTCCTCTGGAGAGGAGGCCCTTAAAACCCTTGAAAACGAATCCTTCGATATAATCCTCACCGATATAAAGATGCCGGGGTTGCCTGGACTCACATTGCTATCAACCATAAAGGCAAAATACCCCAAAACCGCCATTATTGTCATCACAGGCTTTGCCACTGTAAAGACAGCAGTGGAGGCAATGAAACTCGGTGCAGTCGAATTTATCCCCAAGCCCTTCACCCCTGATGAAATCTACAACTCCGTAGAAAACATAGCCGCGCGCCTGAAAGAAAAGAAGAAATAGTTTTGTATAGACCATCCTCTATCATTTTAAAGAAAGGGATGGAGAAAAACATCCATCTCTCCATCCCTTCGCCATCTCCTTTTTATGGCATAATGCCCTGATATTAAATAGGCGGCAAACCCCAAAGTTGTGCAGGCGTTAACAGATTCGTGAACTCTGTTGGGGTTAGCCCATATAGAAAGGAATATGCCAAATTCGCATAGTCTATGGTAAGTCCAAAATGTTTCAATGCAGTTGGCAAATATCCGGAATAATAAGGCAGATAACTAATAGGAAGTGGCGCGCCAGTCGCAGGATCTAAGAGATAACTCGGCGGAAACGGCATAAACCCGTAAAGCTCTTCAAAGATTGTCAAGCCGCCCCCAAAAGCTGGGGGGATGTTATAAGCCAGCCACACAGGGCCTTTTGGGTATAAAATCGCATCCCAGATTATGGCTGGTTGCACTGGAAGCACAGTATTTTTGGAAAGTTCGGTGATAATGGGTGTAGTACCGAGAAGCACAAGGGGATCCCAGTTAAAATCGGTGACCAACGGTGGAGACCAGAGCGGCCACAATAGATTGTATGGCGGCAGGGCTTTCCAATTCTGAGCTTGAACAGACTGCGAACAAAATAGTAATAATACTGCAACAATAACGAAGCCCGTTATCGCCAATCGCAGAAAATTCCTTTGTCTAGTCATATCAACTCCTCCTTAGGCAATCAGAACGAAAAATCTATTTCGTATTCTAATAAGATATCCACCCTAATATATAATATAAATTAATACTTCCCTTAAAATTCCTTAAAAATCCTAAAATCCTTTACATCACCTCCTTGCTTTATCAACAAACCCTTAAACTGGAAAAGTCATATTGCAATCAATTTACATCACCTCCTTTCTTGATTAACAAACATTTCATACAAAATCATGAAAATATCCATGGGGGACTTTCAAACGAAACCCCCATGAGCCTTCGGCTCACAATGAGAATCGAAAATCCACAGAGGGGATTTTCAGATGCATCCCATAAATATCAAATTCACAAAGAGGTTTAAAAATGGCACAAAACGGATTTTCAGGGAGAAATCAAACACAGATTTAGCTGGGACAAATGATAGAAGAAAATGTCAGCATGAAGACAATGGCAAAAGTGTGCACTGCAGGTTAATGGATATTACTTAGATTTTGAGCAGGATCAGGAATATAAAAAGAATCAAACCAGATGAGGATCACCATCCGAAACCAAAACAACCTTTCGCATATGAAATGCAAGACTCTGATTAAAAATCCTCTGGAGCATCAAGTCCTAAAGAGAAAGTAGCTTGGAGTTCTTAGGCGAATATGGAAAGTTTTTCTTGTAATAGTTGATCTAAATATCTATATTTTAATGAACGTTACGTGTTTATTCTTGCTGCATCCTTATCCTTTCCCGAAGCATACGGGCGTCTTGAGAATCAGGTTTAATCCTTAAACATATCTTCAATTCAAGGTCAGCAGGTTCATACAGGCCCTGTTTAAAATATGCAAGAGCAAGGTTGTAGTGCAGATTAAAATCGTCAGGTTTCAGTTCCGATGCCTTCTGCCATGCGTTAACTGCATCCTTGAATTGCTCGGATTGGAAATAGAACATGCCTATATTCAGCAAATGGGTTGGGATATCCACGTGCCTTCCGGCAAATGCCAGGCGCCATTCCTCCTGTGCCTTTTGAAAATCACCCGTCTCAAAATAGACATTACCCAGGTTCAGATGCACGCCAGCCTCACTTGGATTAAGTTCAAGGGCCTTTTGCCATGCCTTTATAGCCTCATCTTTTTGCCCAGTGGTATAATAAGCCTTTCCCATATAGATATATACCCTTGGGTCCTTCGGCTGCAACCGCTGCATCCGCTTAAAAAAGGCAATCGCCCGGTCATACTCCTGTTTGATCATATAGAGAAAACCGAGTTGAATATAAACATCTACACAATTGCTGTCTATTTCAAGGGCCTTCTGAAATAGATCCTCTGCCTTTTCATAATGATTCATCCCTGCATGAAGCATCCCCATATTGATGATTGCCTTTTGATAGCCGGGTCTAATATCAAGCGCCTTTTGCAGATGGGGCATTGCCTGGTCAAATCTCTTCTGGCCGAGATACAGGCTGCCAAGATTATTATGGGCCTCGGAGCTGTTGGGATCGAGTTCGGCTGCCACAGTAAATTGTTTTATCGCATCCTCTGTCCGGCCCATACTACTATAAACCAAACCAAGGTTTACATGTGCCTTTACATGCACTGGATCAAGGTACAATGCCTTTTTAAAATATTTGGCAGCCTCCTGGAGATTATTTTGGGTTAGATAGAGACTGCCCAGTTGATTCCATGACTCCACATAATCAGGATCAAGCTCTAGTGATTTTTCTATCGCCGCTATTGCATTCTCTATCTTTCTCTGTTTTTCGTAGACAAGGCTTATATTGTAATAGACCTCCACATATTCAAATATCTCCAGGGATTTCTTGAATTCCGCCAGCGCCAGTTCCAAATTCCCTCTTTTGTACTGGATCAATCCCAGACGGTTGTAAACATAGGCATGATCAGGATTAAGTTCCAGTGTCTTTCTGAAGAATATCTCTGCCTGATCCAAATCACCCTTTTCTTCATAGGCTGAACCCAGATGGAAATACGCTGCCGTATTTTGAGGATCAACCCTGACTATCTTCTGAAACTCCTCGATTGCCTGATGATAAGACTCAAGAAGGATATAGCTGATACCGTTATCCATATAATTCATTACCTGAATCAATTCCTTTGGGTCAGGTCTGGGTTTATCTTCTTCCTTGTCTATTTCTGCCCTTGTCCAAACGTAACCAAGGCTCTTCAGCCTCTGTTCCGTCTCAGGATTCAATCTTGCCTGCTGAACCGCCCAGGAAGCAGGCGGATAATCATTTTTCAGCCTGTCCAGGGATACCTTCCATCCTTCATGATCGGAAGAGCCCTTCTGGAAAACGTTCTTTTTTTCACCTGGATCTTCTATGATTTGGTATATTTCCTGCGAAGGTGCATATATATATTTCCATTCCGGTGTCCTTATCCCTTCAAGCCTGCTCCAGCCAAAATTGAGCTCTGGAAACAGGCTTTCGCATAGTATCTGCGAATGGATCTGCTTCGCCTGGCCATTCATAAGAGGCATCAAGGTTTTCCCTGCCAGGCCCTTTAATGGTTTAAGGCCGAATTGATCAATCACTGTAGGCAGTATATCAACTGTGCTTACCAGTGCATTGACATTTGTGCCTTCCTTTATAAGATCCGGAGCCCGGATGATAAAAGGGACCCTCAAGGTTGCATCATATATAAATATAGTATGCGTATCCTCATTGTGATCTCCCAGTCCTTCGCCATGATCTCCAACCAGTATAACTATAGTATGATCCATCAATCCCATATCATCCATTTGTTTAAACAGCTCTCCAAGACATACGTCCACATAGGCGATCTCTCCATCATATGGACGGTCCCTGTATTCAACACTGAACGGAAATGGAGGGAAATAAGGCGAATGGGGATCATAATAATGAAGCCATAAGAAAAACTTATTATCCTTATGCTTTTCCAGCCATTGAATGCCTATCCTTGTTACATCCCCTGCCTTTCGCTCATTATAAAGGAAATTGCTCCTCTTTTTGCCAGGGGTAAAATTATCGTCATAATAATCGAATCCCTGGTCAAGGCCAAAGATGGAATCAAGGATAAATGACCCGACACAGGCACCTGTCTGATATCCATTCTCTCTCATAATCTCCGCTATTGTGACCGCATCCCTGCTAAGTGAAAAATTGCCATTATTCCTGACTCCATGCTGAACAGGATAAAGGCCTGTCATAATAGAGGAATGGGATGGCAAGGTGATTGGCACAGGTGAAATAGTCTGGGAAAAAATCGCCCCTTCTGAAGCCAATTTATCTATATTGGGAGTCTTGATATTCTTATATCCATAACAGCCCAGGTGATCGGCCCGTATAGTATCAATAGTAATCAAAAAGAGGTTGTATTCATGCCGTTTTATAAGCGACCCCATGGAAAAAGCCGTACCTTGCAGGATACACAAACCCGACAAGACCATTATCACAGTGCATATTAAACTTATATGAATTAAACGAAAATATTTCATTTTTTCCTCACCCTGTTTGTCCATAATCAGAATCATTATGAAATGTTTTATATTTTCATTTCACAGATGGGAATGAAAATACCCTTATGGGATTTTCAGGTTCCTATGGGAAGCGATCCTGTTTTGTACTTTCTATCTGTCTGATTTTTTCTTGAAGCATGATGGCATTTTGCGAATTAGGCTGAATACGCATGCATTCTTTGAGTTCAAGGCTTGCATCAGCATACCGGCCTTGCTTTAAATAGGCTACAGCAAGGTTATAATGAAGGTTGAAATCATCCGGCTTTTGCTCACATGCCTTCTGCCATGCAAAAACCGCATTCTCGTATTTTTCCGACTGAAAATAGACCATACCCAGATTTACAAGATGCGTGGGGATATCTATGGGCCTTCCTGCAAGGGCCAGATGCCATTCCATCTCGGCCTTCTGAAAATCCCCCATCTCAAAAAGGGCGTTCCCTATGTCAAGATGAGCCCCTGCAAGATCTGGCTCTAACTCAATAGCCCTTCGCCATGATTCAATGGCTTTGTTTGTCTGCCCAAGGGCTTGATATGCCTTGCCCAGATAATAATGGGATTTAGGATCATCAGGATGAGAACGCATCATCTCCTGAAAAGAAGAAAGCGCCTTGTCAAACTCCTTTCTCGTCATATAAAGATAACCTAACTGTACATATGCCTCTGTGAAACTGCTGTCCATCTCAATGACCTTCTTGAAAAGCCCCTCCGCCTTAAGTAGGTCATTTAGCCTTAGATAAAGCATCCCTGAATTGATCATGGCCTTTTTATAATCAGGTCTGATTTCAAGCGCCTTTTCAAGCTCGGACCTAGCTTGCTCATAAAGGCCCTTTCCTAAATAAAGGCTTCCAAGATTATTATGCGCCTCAGCGCTATTTGGATCGAGCCTTGCAGCCTCATGGAATTCCTTTATTGCATCCTCTGTCTGCCCCATCCTGGAATAAATCAACCCAAGGTTGTTGTGGGCGGTGACATGTTCAGGATCAAGATCTATTGCCTTTTCAAACTGTTCAGCAGCCCCCTGTATATCGCCACTTTCCATATAAAGATTGCCCAGTTGATTCCATGCCTCGGCATAATCCGGGTCAAGTTCGATGGCCTTCTTTATAGCCTTAACTGCATCCCCGTTCATACCCTTCTTCTGGTAAACAAGGCTTATATTGTAATAGACCTCTGCGTACTCAAAAAGATCCAGGGATGTCTTAAATGCCGTCAATGCCTGATCCCATTCCCCTCTGAGGTATTGGATCAATCCAAGGTGGTTATAGACATCGCTATGCCCGGGATCAATCTCAATCACCTTCTTGAAAAAAACCTCAGCCTGGCCGATGTCCCCTTTTTCTTCATAAGCCCATCCTAAATGGAAATAAGCGGCCATATTATCAGGATCATCATTGATTATCTTCTGGAACTCTTCTATAGCCCTGTCATATTGCCCAATAATAAGATAGCCCATCCCGTCATCCAGATAATTCATGATGTGTATCTTGTCCTTCGGGTCAGGTACTGCCTCACCGCCTTCTATATCCGCTTTTGCCTGCGTCCATATATATCCCAGGCTCTTCAGCCTTTGTTCTGTCACAGGATCCATCTTTGATGCCTGGAGAGATTCAAATGCAGGGGGGTACTCGCCCTTGATATTTTCCAGGGCGGTTTTCCATTTTGCATGATCATCGCCGCCCTGCTGTAAAATATTTTTCCTCTCACCCTGATCCGTATCAAACCGGTAAAGCTCGGACACAGGCGCGCTGATATATTTCCACTCAGGTGTCCTTATGCCTTCCAGCCTGCTCCACCCAAAATTTAGCTCAGGGCACAGGCTCTCGCATAACAACTTGGTGTGTATTTCCCCGGATTTACCACCGTTTATTAACGGCATTAGGCTTTTTCCTGCAAGCCCCGTTACTGATTTGAGATCTAAAATCTCCAAAACTGTCGGCATGATATCCATCGTGCTCACCATAGATGGCACGGCTTTACCTCTTTCCGGAAGCGCAGGCGCTTTGATTATCAGGGGAACCCTTAATGTGGAATCATATATAAAAATAGCATGTGTCAGCTCGTTATGTTCCCCAAGGCCCTCTCCATGATCAGCGGTAAACACTATCACGGTCTTGTCCTTCAATCCCATCTGTTCAATCTGATCAAAAAGCTCGCCCAGACAGTAATCCACATAGGCGATCTCACCATCATACAGGCAATCCTTATAATCAAAGGCAAAGGAAACCGGAGGAAAATAAGGTGAGTGCGGGTCATAATAATGAAGCCACAGGAAAAACCTGTTATCCTTGTTTTTTTGCAGCCAATGAAGAGCCGCCCTGTTTACATCCGCTGCCTTCCGCTCATTATGTAAGGCGCTGGCCCTCTTTTTGCCAGGATTAAAGTTATCATCATAATAGTCAAATCCCTGATCCAGACCAAAGACCGAATCTAATACAAAAGACCCTACGCAGGCACCTGTCTGATAACCATATCCCTTCATTATTTCAGCCAGGGTAACGGCCTGACCTGCAAGGGAAAAATTCCCGTTATTCCTCACCCCGTGCTGCGCAGGATAAAGACCTGTCATGATGGATGCATGGGATGGCAATGTTATGGGGACAGGGGTTATTGCCCGGGAAAAAAGCACCCCCTCTGAGGCCAGCCTGTCTATATTTGGGGTCTTTATAGATTTATATCCATAACAGCCAAGGTGATCGGCCCTGAGCGTATCCACGGTAATCAAAAGGAGATTGTAGTCAATCCTTTTGGGTTTCGTGCCCATGGCATAGGCATCTCCTTTAAAAAGACATAGTAAAGGCAACATCAATGTAATTGTGATTGTCATCCAAATTGACATTGCCAGAAACATCATGTGAATTATGTACGTGCGATACCGCCTCAACCTTTTTCACCTCTTCTATAGATTTTCAGATAAATAATTAGAAAAAATCTTCTTGCATTAATCAGA